>JAHYJD010000043.1 GCA_019429365.1 Bacteroidales bacterium
CTTTGGTTCAGGAAGGTATGCGAATGCAGGGCTTCACCCGTGGCGCTTTCAAAGCCGTCGCCATAGTTCCAGAAATAGGCCGCATGGGCTGAAGCGCCCTCCGAAAGGTTAGTAAACTCTACGGTGAGCGGATGGCAACCATCAATAACGGAAGGCTCAAAATCCGATACGATCTGTGGGTAGAGGGTAACCTGGTGTAAAAGCGAGCTGGCACAGCCGTAGTCGTTGGTCACCAGCAACTCGATGTCCATCACCTGCATGTCGTTGCCTGGTGCCAGGTAATAGGTGTGGCTTATCAGGTTTCCACTTTCGTGGGAAACGTTGCCATCGCCAAAGGTCCAGTAATGCGAGGTGGCACCTTCCGACTGGTTGGCGATGTCGAGCTCGAAGGGGGTACATCCGGCAAGGGCCGCAGGCATAAAGCTGGGGTCGGGCACAGGATTTACCGTAACGGTTTCTTCGGCATAATCAAAGCAGCCGTAAACCGATTGAGCCTTCAGGCGAACCAGGTAGTCGAGGTTGTCGGTATGGCTGGTGTTGGTAAAGGTATAGGCAGGGTTGGCAATGGCCGAAAAGCCCTCGCTGCCAAACTCCCATTCAAAGTAGTGGGCGTTTTCCGAGGCATTGCTGAAAGCCACGGTAAGGGGGTGGCAACCTTCGGTCACTGAGCTGAAAATGGCCTCGACTTCAGGGTAAACGGTAATGACGCGTTCCAGGATGTCGGTGCATCCAAAAGGACTTTCGACTGCGAGCCTCAGCACATGGGTCTGGGGTTGGTTGGTGGTGTTTACGTAAGTATGGGTCAGGCTGCTGCCGCCATCAGAAGAGGGGAGGCTGCCATCGCCAAAGTCCCAGCTGAAAATAGTGGCACCCTTCGAAAAATGGGCAATATCCACCTCAAACGGGCTGCATCCCTTGGCCGTATCCACGGTAAACAAAGCTTCCACGGCAGGGAAGAGTTCAATTTCCGTTTCATAGCTGTCGCTGCAGAGGTAGGAAGACTCCACAAAAAGGCTCACATTGTAAGTTTCAATGCCGGTGTAATTAAGGTTTTCGAAGGTATGTTCCGGGCTGTGCTGCGAGGAGGAGCCCCCATCGCCAAATTCCCAGAGGAACACATGGCCGTTTACCGATTGGTTGGTGAAGCTGACGTCCAGGGGCTGGCAGCCGTCGGTCTGGCTGGCATCAAACAGGGCAGTCACTTCTGGGTTTACGGTTATGGGCAGTTCCATGCGGTTAACACATTGCTGCTCATTGCCCACTTCCAGTGCAAGGATATAGTCTATGGGGTCGGGACCCGGATTCTGGAAAATATGGTCGAAGGTGGGGTTGTTGCCCAGGGGAGTGGTGGTGCTGCCCGCGGTAAGGGACCAGCTATAGCTGTTGATATTGCCGGTAGAAGTGTTGGTTATATTCGCCTGGTGGGGGGCGCACACCACGGCCGGGAAAAAGTCGAATCCGGCTTTCACCTCGGGGTGTACCACAATATTCACGATAGTGGTATCAAAACAGAAGTCGTCGTTGGAAGTCACCTGCATTACCTCATAGGTAATGGTCTGGTCGGTTTTGTTCTCAAAGGTGTGCACCGGGTTTTTCTGGTCGGAGGTGCCGCCATCACCAAAATCCCAATAATGGTTGAATGCTGCTCCGGTTGAACCATCTGTAAAGTTCACGGTGAGGGGGGCGCAGCCTTCCTCGCTGCTTGGCCTAAAACCCGACTGCTGGAAGGGATAGACCGTGAGCTCCACCTGCATGGTGTCGGCGCAGCCCTGGGGGTTGGTCACGATCTGGGTAATAAGATAGTCTTGCGGCTCCAGGGTGTTGTTTTGGAATGTCTTGTAAAGCACCGGGTCGTCAGAGGTCAGCACCGGGCTGCCGTCGCCGAAGTTCCAAGTCTGTGTCAGGTTCAGCCCCAGCGCATTGTTGAAGATTTCTGCTTCGTAAGGGCTGCAGGAGGTCACGGGTGCCAGCCCGAATCCAGCCTGCAAAAAGGGCCTTACGGTTACCTTTATGCTATCCTGGCTAATGCACATAAAATTGCCCGACATGGCCGTGAGCTTTACCCAAAATTCAAGGTAGTCGCCCTCATGATTGGTAAAGATGTGCTCGGGGTCGCGCTGGGTCGAGAAGCTGCCATCGCCGAAATCCCAGAGGTAAAAGGCCACCGGGCCGGTGGTATTGTTGGTAAACTTCAGCGAAAAGGGAGCACAGTCAATAAGTTCCTGATCTGGAACGCTGAATGCGGCCACCGTGGGAGGGATCACATCGATGGTGCGGGTGCGGGTGGAGGTGCAGGTCATTTGTTGGGTAAGGCCACCCTCCACCATTTCGTAGTTGTGCACCATGCTTGCCGTAAGGGTTATCGGCACATACCTGGTCACCGCAGGTATGTCGAAGGTGTAATGAATGGGCTCAGGGGGATTGGTCAGGGTTTCTTCGTTCCCAATCTGCCATACAAAGTTGTCGGTATTATTTGAAAGGTTCAGCAGCGTTATCTCATGCATTTCGCAGAAATCCTGCTGGGCATAAAATTTTGCCTTGGGTTCGGGAAAAACCCTCAGGTATTGTGATTTTGTGATGCGGCAGTTGCCTTCAATCACCGTATAGCTAATGGTATGATAGCCCTCGCCCAGCGCCTGCGGATTTACGCTGGTTATATTAGGTTGGTTCAGGGTGGGCAGGGAAAAATAACCTCCCGGAGGTGAGGCGCCGCTCAGCTCGTAATAGGTTTCATTGCCGCACACCGGGGAAAAGGGTTCGAGGGTCACCAGGGGCATGGGTGCCACATATACATAGACATTTCTTATTATTGTGACATTACTGTTTGCATCAATCACTTCCACCCGGTAATTGGTGCTTGCCTCGGGCGTGTGCCAGAATCCCGGCTCAGTAGAAAGCACGGTGCTCAGGTCGCTGTTGTCGTACCATGAGTAAGAATAATCGCCTGAGCCGCCGGTGGGCAGCACAAAAAGGTATACCGAGTCCTGCTGGCAGATATTGCTGGAACTGGCCTGTATCAATACCACACTAAAACTACCTCCACTCACATACACTGCCTTCTGGTCGGAGCTGGAGCAGCCGCTATTGGGATTGGTTGCGGTAAGGGTAAATAGCTGTGATTGGGTCAGGGGAACGGTATTCGTAATGGGGTTGTTGGGATTCAGTACCTGGGCTGCTGGGGTCCAGTTGTAGTTGTAAAGGCCGGGGTTGGCATCCACCGCGATGAGGGTGGCTGTTCCTCCGCTTGGAATAGTTTCGTTAAGGCCGGCATCAACGGGCGGAATAGGGTCCACATGCACCTGTGCCTGGTCTTGGGCGGGGCAGCCTTCGGGGGTGGTGTAGCGGTAGGTAAAGTTGAAGCTGCCGGGGCCGCTCAGGTCGGTATCGAAAAAATTTGCGCTGATATAGGTTCCGAGAAACTCTCCGCCTGCAGGAGTGCCGCTATCCATCGGAATCAGACCCGAAGCATCGCAAAAGGTCATATCCGTCACCGAAACGGTAGGCGTTTGGTTCACGGCGATGGTTTGGGTTGCCGTGGCAGCACAGGTGGCACCGGGGCCACCGTAAACGTAGGTTACCTCGTAGGTGCCGACGCCTTCAACGGCGGGCTCCAGCCAGAACGACTGCACCCCGTCGATATAATAGGATCCACCTGATGGATAACCGCCAGTAAGTAAAATTCTGTCGTCGGCAGTACAGGCATTGTCAAAAGCCTCCAGGGTGACATTGGGCGTGTAGCTCTGGGCCGTAAGGGTGCCTTTGAAAGTGGCCGTGTTGGTTGCCGTGCGACAAAAGGTAATGGTATGGGGGCCGGGACCGTCGAGGCAAATGGTAAGTGGCTCATTTTCATATACCGGGCCAAAGTTCATGCAATCTACGTAATAGTTGACCTGCCCCCAGGAGCCTCCCTGGCGGGCAAGGTTTATCACCACAGCATTGGCATCCGGGTGCAGGGTTACCACATAGCTGAAGCACTGGCTGCCGGCAGACGCTCCGCAGCACTGGCCCATGGGCTCAAAATAATCGGTATTGGTAAAAGTGGCCGTGGGGCCAGAGGTAAGATCGGCATTGAAACTGGTGCAGGGCTGTGCCACTGCCTGCAATGGTAAGGCAAGCCACCCGGCCAGGAAAGCCAGCAAAAGGGTGGCCTTCCTGACCTTGGCGGGGAGGGGGCGGCTTGGTATTTTAAATATTCTTAATAATTGCATAATTTTCCTCCGGTTTTTCCCAAAAAAATACTAGCGGCGGCTGGTTACCACCAATTTGCGGGTAATTACGCCCTGGCTGCCGCTCAGTCGTATGTAATACACGCCGGGGCGCAGGCTGCCCACATGGATCTGCTCTTCCAGTATGCCTGTTATGTCGAGCTCCCTTGCCAGCACCATGCTGCCGGTCTGGTTCAGCAGCTCCAGGCGCAAGGCTTGTTGTCCGTCTTGTTTAATCTGAATGGTCACTTGGTCACGGGCCGGGTTGGGATATATGCTGACTTCCGTTCCCGGGATACCCGCTAAGGGTACACCGGTACTCTGACCAATGTACAAGGTGTCGCCGTTCTGGCAACCATAGTGGTCGGTCACCATTACATAGTGCCAGCCATATTCGTATACGTTGTAAATCTGGTTGATGTTACCATCCTGCCACAGGTAATGCGCAAAGCCTGGCCCGGCATCGAGCACCACCGTGTCGGGGCTCAGCGTATAAATGTCGCCGCCAAGTTCCACAAAAGGCAGACCCGGAGCTTCCACCAGATCCGCAAAACTGTTGTTGGCAATGTCCACATCGGGCTCGTCGATAAACACTTCCACGTCGAAGGTGCCGGTGCCTTGCAGGTTGGCCCCCTGCGAGAAGGCGAAGGTACGGAACTGTCCGGGCGTCAGGCTCGCGGTCAGCGTAAATTGCTGATAGGTGGCTGCTCCGCCGTCCACGCGGTAACCAATGCGGAACTGCCTGCCAGGCTGGAACGTGTCGGGGCCGTTGTTGCGCAATACAAACACAACCTGTTCGCTGACGCTGAGAGTACAGTTGCTGAGGGGCGACAGCAGGTCGTACAACTCAAGGTCCCAGGCCACCACCATTACCGAGTCGGTATTGGCGCAGCCATTGCCGTCGGTAACGGTAACATGGTACCATTGCGAATAGGGAGAGCTTATGGTCAACGTGGCCCCGGCAGATCCGTCGTTCCAGAGATAGGTTTCGTAGTTCTCGGTGAGCTGAAGCTCAAGTCCTACCGGGTTGGCATTGAATATGGTATCGCCCAGGTTGGGTTGTGGCAGCGGATGCACATCCACCATCACTTCCAGGGCGTCGTTCGAAGCATTTTCGTCGGCTGCATGGTCGAGCCAGAGATTAAACTGCACCTGGCGGGCTTTCGACAAGGTTAACGTTTGGGCAAAGGTAAACTCATGGGCCTGGCCGGGTTGCAGCACCTGGCTGGTGGTTACCTGTTCGGCAGCCTGCGGCACGTTATCCACACTGTAGTGGATGGTGAGGGCTTCGCCCTGGGGTATGGCTACGTTGCCGGCGTTGATTACGCTGATCACCACCGGGGCATCCACAAATTCATTCTCGCAGCCTTCTCCGGGCAATACCAGGGCATGCATGCCAAGGTCCATAAACTCGGGAGTGACCAGGATGCTGCCAGTGGTTTCGCAGCCAAAGGTGTTGGCCACGGTTACCGTATAGGTTCCCCAGGTGCTGATGGGCAGGGTTTGGTTGGTTTGACCGCTGTTCCAAAGATAGCTGCTATGTCCGGGGCCTGCATCCAGCACCACGGTGTCGGGCTCATTGGTAACCACCATTTCCGGAATATCGAGCAAGGGGTAACCGTAAATGGTAATTTCTGTTTCGAAGCTGTCGTTGCCGGGGTTGGCATCGCGGGTGGTAATCTCAGCCCTGATGGTATAGGTGCCCTGCTGGGGCACGCTCAGCGTATGCTGCAGGGTGTGGTTCAGGGTCTGGCCGGGTGCCCACTCGGCGCCAAGCGTGAGGGTCTCCTCGGCCTCTAACTGGCCATCCAGGAAGAGCTTCAGTCCGAAGGTCTTTCCGGCACTAAAAGGATCCACGCCGAAGTTATGCAGGGCCAGTGTAATGGGTTCATTCTCGTCGAGGGCGCAGGCGTCGCCGGGCGATACGATGCTGGCAATGCCGGCATCGAAGGTGGCTACCACCACCTCGGCCGTGGCATCGCAAGCCTGGTTGTCGGCCACTACCACCCAGTAGGTCTGGGTGTGGGGGCTGCTTACCTGGAATGTTTGATTGGTGCTGCCATCCTGCCACAGGTAGGAGCCAAAGCCGGGGCCTGGATCGAGCAGCACGGTGTCGGGCTGGGTGGTGTAAATGCTGTCGCCCAGGCTCACCACGGGGTAGCCCAGCGAGCTGATCATGGCGTGAATGCTGTCGTTGGCAGGATTGGCGTCTTTCACCAAATGCGCCACATCTACCTGATAGTCGCCATCGCCCGAAAGGTTGACAATGCTCTGGAAGGTAGCCACGGTGCTCTGACCGGGGTTCAGGTGCTGGCTTAGCAGCAGGGTTTTGTCTTCCAGCCACTGGTTCTGGAAATACAGGCGCAGGGGAATCTCAAATCCCGTTGCAAAGGCATCCGGGCCCTGGTTGGTGATCTCCACTTTAACCTGCTCGCCTTCAGGTGCCTGGCAGCCATTGAGAGGGGCCACAATGGCCGTCAGGGCCAGGTCGTAGGTTACCACCCTGACACTGTCGGTTGCCTGGCAGTTGTTGGCGTCGCCCACGGTAACCCAGTAATACTGCGTGTTGGGGCTGCTTACCTGGAAGGTTTGGCTGGAGGAGCCATCCTGCCAAAGATAGGAAGCGTGGCCCGGGCCGGCATCAAGCACCACATTTTGTGGCTGGGTGGTATAGATGTCTTCGCCCAGATCAACCAGGGGTACGCCAAACACTTCCACGTTCACCGAAAGGGTGTCGTTGAAAATGCCTGGGCTGAAAAAGTCGTCGTCTCCATCGAGCAGGGTATAGGCGGTCAGGTCGTAGCTGCCTATGGCCGACATGTTGAAGGTCTGCGAGAAGGTGTGGAGAGCGTGCTGGCCGGGCGCCAGGGCTTCCTGCAGCACCAGCTCTTCGAGCAAGCTGATGCTTTCGTTGTGGTAGTCGAGGCCAACAGGGATGATGGTGCCGGCGCTGATGGTGTTGATGCCCAGGTTGCTCACAGCCACGGTAACGTTTTGTTCTTCGCTGAGGCTACAGCTTGTTTGTGGCTGCATAAAGGCGGTTACGCCCACATCGTGTTGTGCCCCATACACGCTCACCATGTCGAAGGCCACCCCTTCAAAGTCGAGGGCTACCTCCTGGGCGGCAAAAATGAAGCGGAAGCGCACGGCGCTCTGGTTGCCCACCTCTTCGGGCAGCACGATGCGGGGGTTGAGCCAGCCGTTGCTCAGGCCGCTCCAGCCACGACCGTTGCCGGTCTTGGTGGCCAGGCCGGAAATATTATTGTGGTTGTACCAGAACCAGGCCAGGTCGCTGCTGCGGGGCTCCAGGCGGTTCCAGGTCAGTCCGCCATCAATAGAATAGTCGATGGCTGCCCCGTCGAGGCCGTTGGGGGTGTGGTAGTTGAGGAAAAGGTCGAGTACCGGGTTGGGCATGCCGCTGAAGTCGAAGCAGGGGCTCTCTACCCACGACAGTTCGCCAGCATTATAGTTGCCATAAGGGTTGGTTGCCCAGGCAAAGGTGCCCGAGGCCGCTTCGTCTATCACGGCACCCATGGGGCTGCCCAGCTGCATGGAGCTGTTTTCGCCATAAGCAGCCCAGTAAGCTTGTCCATCCTGAAAGTTTTCGGAATAGGCAGGGGTGAACACCGGAAGCGAAAATACGTTGGTATGCAGCTGGTCGTTGGTCTCATCCTGGTCGCCAGGCATTTCCGCTCTGATTATTACCCCTTCGTAATTTCCGGGAACGGAAAAATCGGCCGTAGGCCCGAAGGTGAAATTGCGGCTTTCCCCCACCGGGATGGAGATGCGCATGGTGTCGCGATGCCAGGTCTGCCCGTTGTCGACAGAAAAGGCCATCGGGATCACGGAAGGGCTGGGGCTGGCACCGTGGTTGGTCACCGACACGGTGATTTCTTCTTGTTCGGTAAGGTTGCAGGTGTTGTGCGGGGCAATGAGTTCGCTTACGCCCACGTCGGTTGTCACATAGGTGCCGGTCACCACCAGGTTGTCGAGGTGCCAGCCGCTCTGCAGGTTGGTACCGCCGGTTTCACCCAGGGTGAAGCGGAAACGCACCGATTGTTTTCGGTTGGCACGGGGTACGATATACGATACTTGTGTCCAGGTGGAGGTGTTCTGCACCTGCTGGTTGTCCCAAATGGTGGTCCAGGTGGTGCCGTTGTCGGTGCTGATGTCGATGCTGGCGCGGTCGAACAGGTGCACGTTGAGCCAGCGCTGGAAGTTCAGCCTGACATCAGTATAGAAGTCGGTGCTGATTTCGGGGGTGGTGGCCACGTATGCCAGGGGTGGCAGCATGGGCTCGTAGTTTCCGGGATAGCTTCCCAGGCCGGTAATGTCGGTGCCGATCACGTGGGTGCCGCTCACAGCATAATCGGGACCGGCCGGACCTGAGGTGTGCGACTGGCTCTCTAACAGGCCGCCAAGGCCCTGGGGCACGGCACGCTGCCATTCGCCCGTAAGGGTCCAGCCTTGGTTCTGTTCAAAGTCATCGTAAAAAATGGTTTCATAAATGCGGCGGTTGCCGGCAGGGCTCTGCTCCTGGGCTGGATAGGTTTGTCCGTTTACGGTAATGCCCAAAGCAGGAAGTTTGGCATCTATGTAGTTGCCGGGGGTAGCATCTTCGGCAATGTCGAAGGTCACCCATAAATAGGAATAGCCCGTGGGCAGGGAATGGTTGAGTCCTGAAAAGGTAGCCTGTCCGTTGCTGATGCTTTGGGCGTTGCCCAGGGGCTGTGGGTTCACAAAGTTCTCGCTGGTGGTATACCATAATTTTACCCCTTGCGGGGGAATGTCGGCATCGCTGTTGTTGAGCGAGGCCACCCGGAAACTTTGCAAATTCAGGGTGCCGGTATTCCCGATGACACGTAGTTCGGTCTTTAATACGGCATTGTTCTGTGAGCCGGTATGCACCAGGAAGGTGGTGGGCTGATAGCTGTTTACGGCCGAAAGTTCGCGGTCGAGGACGCCCGTTTCAAAAATATTTATTTCATCGATTACCACGCTGCCGCCAAGGCCTTGTCCGCTATGGCCTTCAAAAGCAATATACAGGGTATTGGTGCTGCCTGGGAGCTGCAACACTCTTTCAGTCCACTGGTTTACAGGGTTCTGGTAGGTGGCGATCAGGGTCCAGGGGCCGGTAAGGTTGTTTGAAATGTATACGCCCAGCTTGGCATTGGAGTTGTCGCGGGGCACCTGGGCATGCCAGAAAGTGAGTTCGGGGTTCACCGCAAACTCCAGGTTTATGGGCGGGGTGATCAGGCGGCTCACATAAGGGTTGAAAGAAGGCACGCGGAAATAGGCGTTCTTTTCGCCAAAGGCTGCCGTGTCGGGCAATCCTACCTGTCCCTCAGGAAACGGACCTGCACCCACCCCAATCTTCCAGGTTTCATTGCCTAGCACCATGGCGTTGATCCAGCCTGTGGGCAGGTTGTTGCCATTGTTCTCAAAACCTTCGTAAAAAAAGTTGGTGTCTTGCGAAGCAGCACCAAACGGAAGAATCAGCGCAATGAACAATACCAAAATGCTTCTGTGAAGAAATCGTAAAACTCGCCCCATCTCATATTTTTTTTGTGATGAAAATCTCCGGGAAACGACAGCGCATGCCTGGAGCCATCAATTTTTTGTAAAATTATTTGATGTAATAGCCTGATGAGTCAGCGTTTTGTGTATTTTCCAAAAGCCAAAATCAGGGGTTATTAACCGGTAGAAAACAACGGGTATTTTGCCACGTTTTAAACCCGCCTGAAATGTTCCTGAAAAAATCTGCCCAATAGTGCTTTTTGCATTGTGTATCTTTGCAAATCAGAAATTTTGTGTGTTTTCGCCCATGCCGTTGCATGCCAAAACGAACATATTGTTAAATCAAAGAAAATGAAGCCTTTAGCCGATAAAAAAAACAATGCCGTTTCCTCTAATCCCTTTCTTCACGAGTTCAATACTCCTTTTAACACACCGCCTTTCGGCGAAATACGGCACGAACATTTTGTGCCTGCTTTTAATGCGGGTATTGAGCAGGGTCTGAAAGAAATTGACGGGATTGTGAACAACCCTTCAGAACCCGGTTTTGAAAATACCATTGCCACCCTTTCGCGAAGCGGGCAAACCCTTAGCCGGGTGAGCAACGTGTTTTACCCGCTCAGCAATGCCGAGACCGACGCCACCATGCAGGACATTGCACGCCAGGTGGCGCCCCTGCTGGCAGATTACCACAACGACATCTTGTTTCATCCGGGTCTTTTTGAAAGGGTAAAGGCGGTGTATGAAAAACGCAATATGCTTTCGCTGAATGAGGAAGAAAAGACCTTGCTCGACAAGACCTGGAAGATGTTTGTCCGCAACGGTGCCGGACTGGATGCAGCCTCCAAGGCGCGCCTGCGCGAGATCTCGCGCGAGTTGAGCCAGCTTTCGCTGAAGTTTGACGACAACCTGCTGGCCGAAACCAATGAGTGGTTCCTGCATTTGACCAGTCTGGACGAGCTTTCGGGCCTTCCGGAGTCGCAGCGGGAGGCCGCGGCCGAGGAAGCACGCAAGCGAGGGCTGGAAGGCTGGGTCGTTACCCTGAAGGCGCCCAGCATGTGGCCCTTTTTGCAGTATGCCGACCGGCGCGACCTTCGCGAAAAGGTGTTCAGGGCTGCCAACCGCAGGGGCTTCAATGGCAACCAGTACGATAATCGCGAAATAGTGAAGCAAATTGCCAACCTGCGCCTGGAACGAGCCAAGGTGCTGGGCTATGACACCCATGCGCACTTTGTACTCGAAGAGCAAATGGCCGGATCGCCCCAAAAAGTTATGGACTTCCTCAATGAGCTCCTTCATGCGGCACGCCCCAAAGCCCTTAAAGACCTGGAGGAAGTGCAGCAGCTGGCTCAGCAAAGCGGCGAGCCCCATCCCATCGAGTACTGGGACTGGTACTACTACGCCGAAAAGATGCGCAAGGCGCGCTACGACTTTGACCAGGAGCTGCTGCGCCCATTTTTTGAGCTAAACAGTGTGGTAAAAGGTATTTTTGAACTGGCCCACCGCCTGTGGGGGTTGCACTTTGTGCCAAACCAGGAAATACCGGTGTATCATCCTGAAGTGACCGCATACGAAGTGTACGATGAACAAGATACTTTCCTTGCCATCCTCTTCCTGGACTTCTTTCCGCGCGAGGGCAAGAGCCCCGGTGCCTGGATGACGGGCTTCCGCGAGCAGGAGCGTATCAACGGGCGTGACCTGCGCCCGCAGGTTTCGCTGGTGTGCAACTTCACCAGGCCCACGGCCACCAAGCCTTCATTGCTCACCCATGGAGAATTCAATACTTTTCTGCACGAATTTGGTCATGCCCTCCATGGCATGTTTTCCCAGGTAACTTTTGCTGAGCTTTCGGGCACCAATGTGTACCGCGACTTTGTGGAGCTGCCCTCGCAGATCATGGAAAACTGGGCCGTGGAAAGCGAATACCTCGACCTGTTTGCCCGGCATTACCAAACCGGCGAAAAAATACCCGCCGAAATGGTAGAGAAGATCGTGGCCACACAAAATTTCCACGCGGCCTTCGCAGCCATGCGGCAGCTTGGATTTGGCTTCAACGATATGGTCTGGCATACCATTAGGGAGCCTGTTTCCATTGCGGCCAATGAATTTGAAGCGGCCGCCATGGCGCCTGCCCGACTGTTTCCGCCCGTGAGCGATACCATGATCAGCGGGTCGTTTGCCCACATTTTTGCCGGAGGTTATGCTGCTGGCTACTACAGCTACAAATGGGCCGAAGTGCTCGATGCCGACGCCTTCAGGCTGTTTAAGGAACGAGGAATTTTCGACAAGAAAACCGCCGCAGCATTCCGCGAACATATCCTGTCGAAAGGTGGCAGTGAGCATCCCATGACGCTTTATAAGCGCTTCCGCGGAAGCGAGCCAACCCTCGATGCCCTCCTTGAACGCGAAGGGCTCAGGTAGAATTTTTGTTGTAATTTTATGGCATTCCCCGAAAGGGGCCAAAACCAAATCCGTTCACCTATGATGCAGATCCTTATCCTTGGCTCAGGCGGCCGCGAGCATGCCCTGGCCTGGAAAATTTCCCAAAGTCCGCGCTGCAGCCGTTTGTTTATTGCGCCGGGCAATGCCGGCACCTCCCTGGTGGGAGAAAATGTGGACCTCTCGCCTGGCAATTTTGAAGCGGTGGAGCAGTTTGTGCTGAAACACCGCGTCGATATGGTGGTGGTTGGCCCCGAAGATCCACTGGTACAGGGCATCGGCGATTATTTTGCCGAAAGGCCCGCCCTGCAGGATGTGTTGCTCGTGGGCCCGCGAAAGGCGGGTGCCATGCTGGAAGGGAGCAAGGCTTTTGCCAAGGAATTTATGCGGCGCCATGAAATACCTACGGCGGCATACCGTTCATTTACCCGCGAAACCGTGGAGCAAGGCAAGGCCTTTCTGACTTCGCTGGCTGCCCCCTACGTGCTTAAGGCCGATGGGCTTGCCGCCGGCAAAGGGGTTATTATCTGCCTCAGCCTGGAGGAGGCCTTCGCAACCCTGGAAGATATGCTGCTGCAGGATAGGTTCGGGCAGGCCTCGGCCACCGTGGTGGTGGAAGAATTTCTGCACGGCATTGAGTTGTCAGTTTTTGCCATTACCGATGGAGTAAGTTATCGGATGTTGCCCTCGGCCAAAGATTACAAGCGGGTGGGCGAGAAGGACACCGGCCCCAATACCGGCGGCATGGGCGCCGTTTCGCCAGTGCCATTTGCCGGCAAAGAATTCATGGACAAGGTTGAAAAGCGCATTGTAAATCCGACCATAGAAGGTCTCCAAATGGAAGGCATCCCTTACTGTGGGTTTTTGTTTTTTGGCTTGATGAATGTGGGAGGTAATCCTTACGTGATAGAATACAACGTGCGCCTTGGCGATCCGGAAACCGAAGCCATTATTCCGCGAATACAATCTGATTTTGTCAGTTTGCTCGAGGCGGCAGCCAAGGGTACGCTACATGAACAGACAGTAGAGGTTTCGTCAGCGTTTGCCACCACGGTGATGCTGGTGTCGGGTGGTTATCCCGGCGAGTACGAAAAGGGGTTTATGGTTACAGGCCTCGATAAGGCTGAGGGAAGCCACTTATTTTTTGCCGGAATGAAAGGTGATGGTATGCAGCCCCTTACCAGCGGCGGCCGGGTGCTGGCCATCACTTCGCTGGCTCCAACCCTCGAAGAAGCCCTGCGGCAAACCTATCATAACGCTTCGGTGGTTGACTTTCGCGGAAAGTACTATCGTCGCGACATTGGAAAAGACCTTTAAATATTGCATGAAAGCGAATCCATGCTGATCCGTATCTTTAAACAGAACGCCCCAGTCATACCGCTGCTGCTATTGCTGGCCGGGCTTTTACTTTGGACCGATGGCTTTTTGATGGCCACCGGTACAGGGCTTGCCACCGAAGGACTGGCGCCTTTGTACAGGCTGCTGGTCATGGCGTTTGAAAACACCCCTTTGCTGAGTGTAATGGTGGCTTTTGTGTTGCTCATGTTGCAGGTTTTTCTGATAAATTACATGGTGCAGGCAAACAACCTGCTGGGCAAACCCTCCTGGTTGCCCGGCTTCCTTTACCTGCTGCTGATGAGCAGCGATCCCTCACTCATTTCAATGCATCCGGTGCTGGTAGCCAATCTTTTTCTGATCTGGGCCCTGGCCCGAACCCTTACAGCTTACTCAGAAGGCGATGTGATGGCCGAGGTGTTTAATGTTGGATTTTTAATTGCCCTGGCCGGGCTGTTTTATTATCCGGCCATAGTGTTTTTCCTCTGGCTGCTGGTAGTGCTGGGCGTTTATTTCCTGCTGAGCTTCAGGGGACTTGCCGCTGCTTTAATGGGATTTCTGACCCCTTTCTTTTTCCTGGTAACCTGGTACTACCTTTCAGATCAGTTGGACCTGAAAATAGGCCAAATGACCACCCGATTCGACCCTTTTCTGCTGTTTGAGCAGCCCTATGAATCGTTTGCGGTTATCATGATGCTGGCCCTCGCGCTCATTTCTATCCTTTCGTTTGTTAAAATCAATGTGGGTTATGTGGCCGATAAGCCCATAAGGATCAGGAAGCGCATTCGGGTGCTGGTGTATTTCTTTGTGGTGGCGCTGGCAAGCATACTCCTGGCCACCCGCTTCGATGTGCATCATGGCCTGTTGATGCCCCCATTGGCCATTGCCTGGTCGGTTCTTTTGCTGGAAACAAAAAGAAAATGGATGGCCGACCTGATGCTGTATCTTTTCCTGGCGCTGGTAATTGCAGGGAAGGTGTTTTTTTAGTCTGAGTTTCATCCCTTTTCCACTTTTCAAATGAGCCACAAAGACGCCAAGTCTCAAGGGTTCTCAAAGAATTAGTTAATGAACCGTCGAATTCCGTCTTTCATTCTGGGAACATTAAAATTGATCAGGAATCCGATTCTTTTATCTGTTAACCTCAAGTGGCTTATAATTTGAGCTTCCCAAACCGGATTAACCGTTTCAAGGGCTTTTAATTCACAAATTACAGCATCTTCAACCATTACATCAAGCCTTAATGCCTCTTCGAAAATCAGGTTGTCATAGGTAATCCGAACTGGTAACTGCCTTTTATAATTAAGCCCTCTTTTGGAAAGTTCATGACAAAAGCAAATCTCATAAACCTTTTCAAGTAAACCCGGACCCAAATTTTTGTGAACAGTATAAGCTGCATCCACAATCAATTTTGCAATCCTTTCAGTTTCTTCTGAGACTGGATAAATTTTTTCTTTGTGAACCTTTGAGTTTTCGTGACTTTGTGGCATAATAATAATGATTCAAATTTAAAAAATTATGTATTAACAAAAATATAGCAATTTCATAATTTTATCAATTAAAACTTCCCTAATACAAAATCCTTTATTTTAATAACTTTGCGCAAAAATACAAAAGCACATGAAATTCGGAGTAGTGGTATTTCCCGGGTCGAACTGCGACCATGACATGATTTATGTTTTGAAAAAGTTGCTGAAGCAGGAGGTGGTGGCCCTCTGGCACAAGGACACCGACCTGCAGGGCTGCGACTTCATTATTTTGCCCGGAGGCTTCTCTTATGGCGACTATCTTCGCTCGGGTGCTATTGCGCGCTTCTCGCCCATTATGGAACAGGTGATCGCTTTCGCTAAAAAAGGCGGCTATGTCATGGGCATCTGCAACGGCTTTCAGATCTTGTGTGAAGCCCATTTGCTGCCCGGTGCCCTGCTGCACAATACCAGCCACCAGTTTATTTGCCGCAATGCTTTTATTCGCTCCGAAACCACCAACAGCCTGATCACCTCGCAAACCACACAAGGGCAGGTACTTATGATACCCATTGCCCACGGCGAAGGCCGCTTCTTTGCTTCCGACGAAACCCTGAAACAACTCAACGACAACGACCAGGTGCTCTTCCGCTATTGCGATGAGCAGGGCAGGGTGACCGAAGAAGCCAACCCCAACGGCTCATCGCAAAACATTGCCGGCATTTGCAACGAAGGCCGCAACGTTTTCGGCATGATGCCGCACCCGGAGCGGGCTTCCGACCCGGAACTAAGCAATACCGACGGACGCGTACTTTTCGAGGCCATCCTAAACACCCTGGCGAAGGTCTGAGCCACCTGTAAACCGGAAAAGAAGCCGGATATGGCAAGAAAAAAGATACTTTTCCTGGTAGCACACCGACCCGGCCGATCACCCGGGCAGCGGTTCCGCTTTGAGCAGTATCTGGATTACCTCAAAACCAACGGTTTTCAATACGACATTTCCTACCTGATCAGCGAGGCAGATGATGCTGCCTTCTATGCCCCCGGAAGGTTGTTGGCAAAAACCCGCATTGTGCTGAAAAGTATCAGGCAAAGATTTCGTGACCTGAAAATGGCCAAAAACTACGATTTGGTTTTCATTTACCGCGAGGCCCATATGCTTTGGTTCTCCTGGTTTGAAAACCGTCTGCAACGTTTGGGGGCCAGGATAATACTCGACTTCGACGACAGCATCTGGCTCAACGACACCTCTGATGGAAACAGGCAGCTGGCCTGGCTAAAACGCCCTTCTAAGACTGCCGATATCCTGCGCCTGAGCAGCATGGCACTGGTGGGAAACGAATACCTCGCCAGCTATGCAAGACGCTATAATACGAATGTTCATGTAGTTCCCACTACCATCGATACTGATTACTACATTCCCGGCAGCCAGCAAACAAAAAATACGGTTTGTATTGGCTGGACGGGCTCTTCCACCACCCTGAAGCATTTGCAGCATGCCTTGCCGGTACTTAAGGCTATTCGTGAAAAGTATGGTGAAAAAGTGTCTTTCAGAGTCATTTCGAACAAGCCACTCGAAACCGTCCTGCCCGGGCTTGAAAATGTGAAGTGGAGCCGCGAAACAGAAGTGAGTGATCTTTATCCTATCGATATTGGCATTATGCCCTTGCCCGATGATGAATGGTCGCGGGGAAAGTGTGGCTTCAAAGGGCTGCAGTATATGTCACTTGAAATTCCTGCCGTGATGTCGCCCGTTGGCGTGAATACCGAGATCATTACTGATGGGGTCAACGGCTTTCTGGCTGGCACAGAAGAAGAATGGGTCAAGAAACTTTCGGCGCTTATTGAGTCGCCTGCTTTGCGCGAAAAACTGGGTAAGGCCGGGCGGCAGACCGTGATGGAGCGCTATTCCTTTGAATCGCAAAAAGAACGATACCTGCAATTATTCAACCGCGTATGCGAAAGCTGAGCCGTGAACCCCTTGCCAGGAAATTCAGCGAAGCCCAACTGGAGGCTGGCTGTGATGAGGCCGGTCGCGGTTGCCTGGCAGGCCCGGTGTTTGCTGCTGCAGTCATTTTGCCCCATAATCCTTCCGATGAGCTAAGCAGCCTGCTCGACGACTCAAAAAAGACCGGCATAGCCCTGCGGAACAAACTGCGGCGACTCATCGAAAAGGAAGCCCTGGCCTTTGCAGTGGCCATGGTAGAACCGGCCGAGATCGACAAGGTCAACATACTGAATGCCAGTATACTTGCCATGCATCGCGCCTTGGAGAATCTGGCGCTTAAACCTGATTTTATTGTGGTCGATGGCAACCGATTTAAGCCTTTCGGCGAAATACCGTATCAATGCGTGGTAAAAGGCGATGGGAAATACCTTTCTGTGGCGGCGGCCTCCATTCTTGCCAAGACCTGGCGCGATGCGCATATGCTAAAACTGCATGCCGAATTTCCGGCCTATGGCTGGGACAAGAACAAAGGCTACCCCACGGCCACCCATCTGAGTGCCTTGCAAACACATGGCCCCTGCAAGCACCACCGCCTTTCCTACGCCCCGGTAAGGCAGCTGCGGCTGTCGTTTTAAGAATAGAATTCATTATCTTTGCCACTTACCGGACCCTCCCTGCATGCAGGGAGGGGTGTCCGAAGGACGGGGTGGGTCAAACAGATTCTATTGGCCTTTGCGTGAACCCCATTGAACCAAGATTTATTTTATGATACCAGCACATCATATTTCGCAGATTGCAGCCGAGCTGAACATTGCTGCCCGGCAAGTGAGCCGCACGGCTGAACTGCTTAAGGAAGGTGCCACCGTGCCATTCATTTCACGCTACCGCAAGGAGCTTACCGGCTCGCTCGACGAGGTGCAGATTAGCCAAATCCGCGACCGCATGGCCCAGCTCGAAGAGCTCGACAAGCGCCGCGAAGCCATACTGTCGTCCATTCGCGAGCAGGAGAAGCTCACCCCGGAGCTGGAAAAAGCCATTGAGGCCGCCCGCACCATGGCCGAGCTGGAAGACCTTTACCTGCCTTACCGCCCCAAACGCAAAACGCGCGCTACCATGGCCATTGCCAAGGGGCTGGAGCCCCTGGCCAAGTTGCTCTTTTCGCAGGGAAACTTCGACCCGGAAGAGAAAGCCCTTGCCTTTGTTGATGATGAAAAAGGCGTGGAGTCGATCGATGAAGCCCTTGCCGGCGCCCGCGACATTATTGCCGAATGGGTGAATGAGGATGCGCCTGCCAGGGCCCGCATAAGACGCCTTTTTGAGCGGGAAGCGGAAATTGGCAGCCGGGTTGCCAAGGGCAAGGAAACCGAAGCACAAAAATATGAGGCATATTTCGACTGGACCGAGAAGATTCAGAAAGCGCCCTCGCATCGTATCCTGGCCATGTTCAGGGGCGAAAACGAAGGCTTCCTGAAAATCAGCATTGCACCCGACAGGGATACTGCCCTGGAAATGCTTAACCGGCAGTTTGTGAAGGGCAGGACCCCGGCAAGCGAACAGGTGGCTCTGGCCGTGGAAGATTCCTACAAGCGCCTGCTTGGTCCCTCCATCGAAACGGAGATACGTAAACTGCTGAAGGAGCAGGCCGACCTGGAAGCCATCAGGGTGTTTGCCGATAACCTGCGGCAATTGCTGCTGGCACCGCCGTTGGGGCAGAAACGCATCCTGGCCATCGACCCGGGCTTCCGTACCGGCTGCAAGCTGGTTTGCCTCGACCGCGAAGGCAAATTGCTGCACAACGAGACCATATACCCCCATCCGCCCCAAAGCCAGTTCAGGCAGTCGGCAGCCAAGATACAAAGCCTGGTAAATGCCTATCAGATTGAAGCCATTGCGGTGGGCAACGGCACCGCCGGTCGCGAAACCGAACAGCTGGTGCGAAGCATTCGTTTCGATAAACCTGTTATTGCCGTCATGGTGAACGAAAGCGGGGCTTCGGTGTATTCGGCATCAGCGGTGGCACGCGAAGAGTTTCCTGATTATGATGTGACCGTGCGCGGGGCCGTAAGCATTGGCCGTCGCCTGACCGATCCTTTGGCAGAACTGGTTAAGATCGATCCCAAAAGCATTGGGGTGGGACAGTACCAGCACGATGTAGACCAAAAGCTTTTAAAAAACAGCTTGGATGATGTGGTGGCAAGCTCGGTAAATGCCGTGGGCGTGGAGCTAAACACCGCCAGCAAGGAATTGCTAACTTATGTGTCGGGCGTGGGGCCATCACTGGCTGCCGCCATTGTAAAGCATCGCAACGAAAACGGACCCTTCGAATCGCGTCAGACCCTGAAAAAAGTGCCGCGCCTGGGCGATAAAGCCTTTGAGCAGGCGGCCGGTTTTATCAGGGTTAACCAGTCGGTTAATCCGCTTGATCGCAGTGCTGTGCATCCAGAAAGCTATCCGGTGGTGGAGAAAATGGCCAAAGACCTGGGCGTGGATATTGCTACCTTGATGAACGACAAGGAGCTGCAAAAAACAATACGGCTGGAGGATTATGTGAATGATAAAACAGGCCTCCCAACGCTAAAAGACATTATGCAGGAACTTGCGCGGCCGGGGCGGGATCCCCGGCAGAAGTTTGATGCCTTTGAGTTTGACAATACGGTTAACAGCATTAAAGACCTTAGAGAAGGCATGGTGCTTCCCGGCATCGTGACCAATATTACCGCATTTGGTGCCTTTGTGGATGTGGGCGTGCACCAGGACGGGCTGGTTCACATCAGTCAAATGGCCAACGCTTTTGTTAGCAATCCTTCGGATGTGGTAAAACTCAACCAAAAGGTAATGGTAAAGGTGCTTCAGGTAGATGTGGAACGCAAACGCATTACCCTGTCGATGAAGGAAGCAAACGGCCAATAAAAAAACCGCCCCATTGCAGAGCGGTTTTTCACATTGTTTTAGTTTAATTGGTGGACTTTCCTTATTTGCCGTTGCCGCCAAAGATTTTATTGATCTGTTCTGCATAGACTTCGGTGAGGTGGCCGCGGCGCACTTTCAGGGTAGCGCTGAGCTGTCCGCCTTCCACGGTCCAGTCGTGGTCGATCAATTCAAACTTCACAATGCGTTCCCAGTCGCCGAACGATTCATTGTAAAACTTCACTTCTTTTTCAAAACGTTTGCGAATACGCGGCATGGCCAGCATCTCGGCATTGGTGGTGTAGGGTATTTCCTTGATCTGGCACCATGATTTCAGGTGTGCAAAATCGGGTACGATCAGGGCTCCGGCAAACTTTTGGTTCTCGCCGATTACCATGAGTTGGTCAATAAATGCCGACTCCTTGAACTTGTTTTCGATCACCTGGGGGGCAATGTATTTTCCGAAGGAGGTCTTGAAGATCATTTTTTTGCGGTCGGTGATGCGCAGCTGGCCTTCAGGTTCTATGCGGCCGATGTCGCCGGTATGAAACCAGCCGTCTTCATCAATCACCTCGGCGGTCATTTCGGGATCTTTGTAATAGCCAAGCATAACGTTGGGCCCTTTCACCAGTATCTCGCCATCTTCGGCAATTTTAACGGTTACGTTTTTCAGGGGTGGGCCCACGGTGCCAAACTTCAAACCGCCTGGTTCGAAATTGCCCACGGCCACCACAGGCGAAGTCTCAGTCAGGCCATAACCTTCAATAACCCGAACACCTAAAGACCAGAACACACGGGCCAGGCGTGGCTGAAGGGCAGCACCTCCCGAAACGACGATGTCGAGGTTGTTGCCAAGGGCGGCTTTCCACTTGCTAAGCACCAGTTTATTGGCAATTTTGAGTTTTAGTCCATAAATGGGGTTGCGTTTTGCCTTGTCAAATTCGAAGCCCAAGGCCACATTGTTGGCCCAGAAGAAAATGGATTTTTTAACCCCTGACAGGGCTCTTCCTTTGGCTATGATCTTGTCGTATACCTTCTCGAGCAGGCGCGGCACGGTAGAAAATACATGGGGGTTGATTTCCTTGAGGCTGTCGCTGATAAAGGCCATATTGCCCAGGTAATACATGCTCATGCCCTTGTAGAGGAAGGTATAGTTGAGCATGCGCTCGTAAATATGGCAAATGGGCAAAAAGCTCAGGGCCCGGTGCTCGGGTCCGAAGGGCGGAATGTCGCGCACCCCATACACATTGCTCAGGATGTTGTTGTGGGTGAGCATTACCCCTTTTGGCGTGCCAGTAGTACCAGAAGTATAAATGATGGTCACCAGGTCATCAGGTTGGATACTGTCTTTAATTGCCTGCAGAGCATCAGGTTTCTCGTTCTTTTTGCCCAGTTCAATTAATTCATTGAGGTGGGGTACGTCGGCAATCGGCCGGAAGGTGTAAATCCCCTTGATGCTGGGAATTTTATCCACAATATGTTTAATGCGCCCTAATAATTCCTCCCCGGACACAAAAACATAGCTCACCTCAGCATGCTCCAGGATATAGGCATAGTCACTATCGCTGATGGTGGGGTAAATGGGTATGTGAATGGCCCCGACCTGCTGCACACCCATGTCGAGAAAGTTCCATTCGGGCCGGTTGGGGGTGATGGAGGCAATTTTATCGCCTTTTTTCACGCCCAGCTTCAACAGGCCATAGCTAATGTAATTGCTGTTGTTAACGTATTCTTCCGTTGAATAGGTTTTCCAACCTCCCTTGTCTTCCCTGCCTGCCAAGGCATCGGTTTTTCCCGGGCAAAGCTGGGCGTACCTGGCAGAAATGTCAAAAAGTCTGGTTACTTCCATGTTTTCAGTTTTGAATAAATAGCTCCTTTTTCCTTTGTCTGTAGTGTTTCAGTGCAATTGCCTTATACGTATGTTTAAAAGGCAAGCACGAAAGTATTAATTTTTTTTTATTCTGATATGCTTGTTTAAAAAAAAGCAGGCAGGATCAGGGATTTAATCGCCTGCCTGCCCGCCTTTAAATGGTGCTTCAGCGGATTATTTTTTCATTTCCGCGTAATATTTGTAGAAATAAGGGATGGTTTCAATTCCCTTGAAAAATTGTCCGAGCGGATAATTTTCGTTGGGCGAGTGTATGGCATCCGACTCCAGACCAAAGCCCATGAGTATGGATTTCACGCCAAGCACCTTTTCGAACAGCGAAATAATGGGGATACTGCCACCGCTGCGCACCGGAATGGGCTTCTTGCCAAAGGTGGTTTCATACGCTTTGCTGGCTGCCTTGTATTCGATGGTGTCGGTGGGCGACACATAGCCTTCTCCGCCGTGCAGGAAGTCAACCTTTACCTTCACCGTTTTGGGTGCAATGGCTTCGAAATGAGCCTTGAACAGCTCGGCGATTTTCTTGGAGTCCTGATGGGGTACCAGGCGCATGCTGATCTTTGCATAGGCTTTGGAGGGCAGGATGGTTTTGGCGCCTTTGTCGGTGTAGCCGCCCCAGATGCCGTTCACGTCGAGGCTGGGCCTGATACCGGTGCGTTCCATGCTGCTGTAGCCTTTTTCGCCTGCTACTTCGGCCACATCGATTTCCTTTTTGTAGTTTTCCAGGTCGAAGGGTGCGCGGGCCATCTCATCGCGCTCAGCCATGCTTAGCTCTTCCACCTCATCATAGAATCCCTTCACGGTAATTTTGCCATTTTCGTCGGTGAGTGAAGCGATCATTTTTGCCAGCACGTTAACGGGGTTGTCAACTGCGCCGCCATAAAGGCCGCTGTGCAGGTCACGGTTGGGACCGGTCACTTCCACTTCCACGTAAGTGAGCCCTCGCAAGCCAGTGGTGATGGATGGAATGTCGGGTCCAATCATGCTGGTGTCACTCACCAGAATCACATCGCTGGCAAGCATTTCCTTGTTATGCTCGCAGAATTTGCCCAGGCTGGGCGAGCCAATCTCTTCTTCGCCCTCAATCATAAACTTAACATTGCAGGGCAACTGGCCGGTTTTCACCATAAATTCAAAGGCCTTGAAATGCATAAAAGCCTGCCCTTTGTCGTCGTCGGCGCCACGGGCATAGATCTTGCCATCGCGTACCTCAGGTTCAAATGCGGGGCTTTTCCACAGGTCGAGCGGCTCGGCAGGCTGCACGTCGTAGTGGCCGTAAACCAAAACGGTGGGGAGCTTGGGGTCGATCATCTTTTCGCCGTAAACCACCGGATGGCCATCGGTTTTGAATACTTCGGCCTTGTCGGCACCATCGGCTACAAGCTTGTCGGCAATCCACTGGGCGGCACGGTACATGTCGTCCTTGTGGGCATCCTGGGCACTCACAGAAGGAATGCGTATCAACTCAAACAACTCTGACAAGAAGCGATCCTTGTGCTGGTCAACATAGTTTTTAAGGTCTTTCATACAAAAAAGGGTTTTAAATTTATGATTGAACAAAATATTTTTCACGAAAAGCAAATGTATTAAAAAACCGCTAAAAAACCGATTAAAATGCATATGTCTTTTGCTTGCAGAGGGCTGGTTTATGATTTTTTAATAAGTTGATCAAGCGGGAATTAATCCTGAC
Organism: Bacteroidales bacterium; assembly: GCA_019429365.1. Taxonomy (GTDB): domain Bacteria; phylum Bacteroidota; class Bacteroidia; order Bacteroidales; family UBA7960; genus UBA7960. Next base: position 23,390 of record JAHYJD010000043.1, read on the forward strand.
AGGTTCAGTTAACAGAGGGAAATTTATTAAATTTGTTTTCCCGGGTATTTTTCAAAAACATTAAAATGATCAGCCGTTTTAAAAACCTTTCACCGGCTTTCAAGATCACAAGCCTGTACCTTATATTGGGCTTGCTGTGGATACTGTTTTCTGATTTGCTGCTTTCGTGGATGGTTGACGATTTAGAGTTGATGCGCATAATGCAAACTCTCAAAGGATGGTTTTACGTTGCGATAACGACCCTGCTGTTTTTTTTGCTTATCAAGCGTTCTTTCGACAGACTCGACCGCGCCCGCGAATCGCTCAGCGAGGCTGCCAGGCATTACAGCTACCTTTTTCGCAACAACCCTTATCCTATGTGGGTGTATGACTGCGATGGGAAGCGCTTTGTGGAGGTAAACGAGGCAGCAGAAAAAACTTTTGGGTATTCAGAGGAAGAGTTTCGGAAGTTGGACCTGGGCGACCTTCACCACCCTGACGATCTGGAAGACCTTTCGGCTATGTTGCGCTGCGATGCGCCCGAATATAACCGCAGCAGTGGTTTTCGCCAGCGGAAAAAGGATGGCAGCCTGATTGACGTAGAGCTGATCACCCATCTGCTGCCCGGCCAGAATGGCCAGCACTACCGTCTGGTGCTGGCTATGGATATTACCGGACGCAAACAGGCATTCGAAGCCCTGAAAGCCAGCGAAAACGCCCTGAAAGAGTCGGAACGGCAGCTGAGTACTCTTATGTCGAACCTGCCTGGTATGGCTTACCGTTGCAAAAATGACAAGCAATGGACCATGTTATTTGTAAGCAAGGTTTGTAAGGAGCTGACGGGTTATCCTGAAGAAGCCATTGAAAACAACAATTTGATCTCTTTTGGCGAAATCATTCATCCGGCCGATCGCCAAAGGATATGGAATGAGGTGCAGGAAAAACTGTTTCTGAAAAAGCCATACCCGCTTCTTTACCGCATCATTACTGCCTCGGGGCAGGTAAAGTGGGTGTGGGAACAGGCCGTTGGCATTTTTGATGACGAAGGGGAATTAATGTTTGTAGAAGGCTTTATTACCAATATTACCGAGCAGCACAATGCAGAAAAAGCCCTGAAAGACTACAACGAATTGCTCCGCAGTATCCTTGATAATATTTCTTTTCCCGTTTTTTACAAAGACTTGCAAGGACGAATTTTGGGTTGCAATCATGATTTTTGCGATTTCCTCGGGAAACCCTATGATCAGATCATTGGACACACTGCATGGGACCTTGTTCCTCCTGCCAAAGCCATTTTAATTGATAAAATTGATCGTCAGGTTCTGGCTACCATGAGCGATTTCCGTCAGGAAGAACAAATTGTTTTTGCCGACGGTCGGAAAAAGGATACTGTTTACCAGAAATCGCTTTTTTACGACACGGATGGTATTCCCATTGGTTTAATTGGGGTGTATTTCGACATTTCCGAAAGGGTAAAGGCTGAAAAGATCATAAAAAAGCAGGTAGAAGACCTGGAGCGTATCAATGCCGAACTCGAGCAATTTACCTATACGGTTTCTCACGACCTGCGCAGTCCCCTGGTAACCATAAAGGGGTCGTTGAACCTGCTGCGCGACGACATAAAAAACCACGACCAGCAGCAAATTATAGATGGCATGGCACGCATCGAGGCTGCCACGGGCCGCATGCACCATCTGCTCGAAGACCTTCTGCAGCTTTCGCGCATTGGCCGTATTGGAAATCCCTTTTCATGGTTTTCGATGAACGAACTGGCCGAAGATGTGAAGGTTTTCCTGCATGGCATATTGGAGGAAAGCAAGGCGCAGCTTACCATTGGGGAGTTACCCGGGGCTTTCGGCGACCGCTTCCGCATCATGGAGGTATTGCAAAACCTGGTAGAAAACGCCGTGAAGTTTCGCGATCCGGACCGGGTTCCGGAAATCGAGATCGGCTGCAGACAGAATGATGGAGAAGCAAATTATTTTGTAAAAGACAATGGTGTGGGGATTGACCCCCGGCAGCTCGACCAGGTGTTTGTGATGTTTAAAAAGCTGGAGCCTGAGAGCGGTGGCACCGGCCTTGGGCTGGCCCTGGTAAAACGCATTGTGGAGTTTCACGGGGGACGCATTTGGGCCGAGTCGGAAGGGCCTGGCAAAGGTTGCGTTTTCTGTTTTACATTAAAAGCAGGCTCTGCTCCTGAAAATTAATCCCACCCCAGCCAGGTGTCAATATCCCGTCTTTCTTTTTTGGTGGGGCGTCCGGCCCCCCGGTCGCGCCTGAAAGGCTGCTGTTTTATCAGCTCGAGTTTGGCAAATTCTTCCGGAGGGGTAAGGTCTTGCATATATTCGCTCACCAACTTGGCACCCACCCGGTTGTGAAGCAGCTGAACCACTTTCAGGGTGCGGGTAATGGGTCCGGCATGGACGCTGATCACCATGCCCTCCTTCACTTCGCGTGAAGGCTTCACGGCCATGTCATCAACTTTTATTTTTCCTGTTTTGCAGGCCTGGGTGGCCATGCTCCGGGTTTTGAAAACACGCACGGCCCAGAGCCATTTGTCGATACGCGGGGCTTGGCTGCTGTCCATTGGAAGGGGTTATTTCTTACGGAAATATATCTTAAGTGGCACGCCGGTAAAGTCCCAGTTGGCCCTTATCTTGTTTTCCACAAAGCGGTAATAAGGCTCGCGCAGGTATTGTGGCAGGTTGCAGAAAAAAGCAAAAGAAGGATAATGCGTGGGCAACTGGGTGATATATTTTATTTTGATGTACTTGCCCTTTATAGCCGGAGGTGGGGTGGCCTCGATCAGCGGCAGCAGATACTCATTTAGCTTGCTGGTAGTGATCTTTCGGGTGCGGTTTTCGTAAACCCTCAGGGCCTCTTCCATGGCTTTGAAGATGCGTTGCTTGTTGATGACAGAGGTGAAAATGATGGGCACATCAGTAAAAGGAGCAATGCTTTCGCGAATGCTGGCTTCAAATTCTTTGGCCGTTTTATGGTCTTTTTCAACAAGGTCCCATTTATTGACCAACACCACCACGCCTTTGTTGTTGCGGGCCGCCAGGCTGAAAATGTTCATGTCCTGCGACTGAAAACCCTGGGTGGCATCGATCAGCAGCAGACAAACATCGGCGCTTTCGATGGCTCTCACCGAGCGCATCACCGAATAAAACTCAATGTTTTCAGTTACTTTGCCTTTTTTGCGCAGCCCGGCTGTGTCGACCAGATAGAAATCGAAACCAAAGCTATTGTAGCGGGTGAAAATAGAGTCGCGGGTAGTGCCCGGAATGTCGGTAACAATATTTCGCTCTTCGCCAATCAGGGCATTTATCAGCGATGATTTTCCCACGTTCG
>JAHYJD010000044.1 GCA_019429365.1 Bacteroidales bacterium
TTTTTTACCCGTCTGGGCCGCTTGATCCTGACCGGCTCCCATTCACGCCCCAGCACATCAACCTGCAGCAGCTTATAGGCGCTGATATACTGGTTGATAGAGGAAACAGAAAGGGAATCTTTGTTGATGCGTTCAACCAAAAAATGCTTTATCTCATTACTGGTAACCTGGTCGATGGTTCTGTTGAAAAATTTTTCTACATTTGACAGCAATACACCATAGGTGTGAATAGTCCTTGGACTGTAGTTCCTGAGCTGCAATTCCCTGACCAGCTGGACAATAAAACAAGAAGGATTTCTTTTCATGATGGTAGGTTTTAAAGTTTTCACCCTAAAATTACCATCAAATTACCGCCTCCGAAAGGGGGCGGTTTAGTTCAACTCGTTTATACATACACCCAAAACACCTTTTAGGTGCACTAATTACTCTTATTTGGGATGTATTGTACACCTTTTTTATAAAGAGGGTGTACAATAAAACTTTTCAAAAATAAGGTTTTTTTAATATAACCATCAAAGATCATCAAAAGGTGATTTAATTTTCTCCAAACTTTTTGTGCTTACATGGGTGTAAATTTCAGTGGTTTTAGAGCTTTTGTGCCCGAGCAATTCCTGGATATACCTTAAATCGGTGCCTGATTCGAGCAAGTGGGTGGCAAATGAATGCCGCAGCCAATGAAGAGAAACCGGTTTCTTTATTCCAGCTTTACTTACTGAATTTTGAAGTACCTTTTGCAAGCTTGTTGCGCTGTACCTTTCTCCTTTTTCCTGCCCTTCAAACAACCAAACTTTGGGTTTTTCTTCTTTGTAATATTCACGAAGCATCTCAATAATGCTTTCGGGTAGGCCAGCCACCCGGTCTTTTCGCCCTTTGGCCTGCCTAATAATCAGCAGTTTCCGTTTACTGTCCACATCGGCTGGCTTTAAATTTAGCAGCTCGCTTCGCCTTAATCCACAGGCATAAATAAGACTGAGCATTGCTCGGTGCTTAATATTTGCTGGTGCATCCAAAATTTTTTTCACTTCTTCTTTACTCAACACATTGGGAAGTTTGTGTTCGCGCCGCGGGCGTTCAATCTTTAACCCGTAGGATTAAAAAAATTTCTCAAACGACTTTTTATATATATTTTTCCATTTCCTGATTTGAGGTATTTTTCTCTTCTTGTCGCATCTTGTTGATTAAGACACCCTTCAAAATACAACAACTTTAAGGGTAATCTGTCTTTTGTTGAAATTACCCTCCCTTCATTATGCATTTTAAGGCGTTGTCTTAGATTTGAAGTATAACCAGTATACCACTGATTATCTTTTTCGCTTAATAAAACATAAATATAATAATACATGTCAACTATTTTTTTTAATCCAACGGGTTAAAGGCCACAAGGTCATCGTTGGTCACTTCGGCAGGCGGTTTGCCAAATAGTAAGTTTTTAAATTCTAAATCGTTAATTCTAAATCGTTAATCCTTGTTCTTAAATCAAAGACCTCCACCCAGCCCCCTCCAAAGCCTGCCTGCCGGCCGGCAGGGGGGAGTCCGCGCACAGACCTTTAATCATCAATCATCAATCATCAATCAGAAAGCGCTCCACGTGGCACCGTCCACTTTTTTAACAAGGCCAATCAATTCCTTGTCATATTCAAAAGAAATAAACAAGCGGTCTTGGCCGCGGTGCCGGGCTTTAGTTATCCTGATCGGGCTTTTCATTCTAAATATTTCTTTTTCGCTTTCGCGGAAAACAACGATTGCAAGCGCAATATAAAAAATAAATCAATAAAACCAGCGTATAAAACCCCATTTCTGTTGCCCCTGAGCCAGAAAAATCATAATGGAACCTGCTTTTAAAGTGCTTTTCAGGAACCATTCAACAAGCTACCATATCCTGATTTAAAACGTAGTTTAAACGTAGTTGAGTCGTATTTTAAACGTTTTAAAACGTATGAACTACGTGTTAATTACGTGTAAATCACGTTTTAGGTTTGAACCTGGAAGGTATTTGTCACGAACCAGGTAATACCAGGCGACCGCCTAAATGCCGGGCACAATAACCTGCTAATACTGTTTTTCCAAAAGGGGAATCCGTTAGGAATTTCTTTTCTTAAAAATCATTAATCATCAATCATAAATCATAAATCAATAATCTCGAGAGTCCCTGCTAAATCCTTTTCAAAATCATAAATCATAAATCATCAATCGTTAATCAAGTACCTCCCCCAGCCCTCCCGCCTGAGGCGGGACAAGCTCTCCAAAGCCTGCCTGCCGGCCGGCAGGGGGGAGTCCCGGCGCAGACCTTTTCTTTTAAATCATCATTCATAAATCATAAATCATAAATCATAAATCAATGCCTCGAGAGTCCCTGCTTACCCCTTTTTTTAAAATCATAAATCATAAATCATAAATCATAAATCAAAACCTTCCCACTAAAGTTCACATGCACAGACCAAGCTGATCTTCTGCATAAATTTTCACCGCTTCTCATTATCTTTGCATTTCCAGCGGCAGGCATCGGTGAATCGTTTAACCGCCCGGCCACATTCCGCGGGCACTGATTAATAACAGAACCATTAAAATGAAGAAATTATTTTTTATAGCCTTAGTTCTAAACTTTCTCCTGTCGGGTTGCGCCATTTTTTCGCCCCTGCAAAAGGCTCAGCTTGTACCGGTTTTTCACCTGATTGAAACGGCCCGTTACAACGAGGCCAAAGGGGCTGTTGAAGAGCTGATAAGCAGCGAAGAGTCGGCCAGGTGGCCCCGCACCTGGTATGCCCGTGGTCTGCTCAGCCAAAAGGCTTACCGCGAAGGCATGAGCAAAAACGATAAGAAGCTCTTTGAGCTTTATCCCGACCAGCTTTATGTGGCTTTCGAATCGTACGAGCGTGCCGACTCGCTCGACAAGAGCAGCCGCCTCGACAAGCAATTGCTGCCCCGGTATGTGCTGCTGGCCAACGATTTCCAGAAAGCCGGCGAAAGGCATTTCAGCAACAGGGAATACGCCGAGGCACTGCGGGCTTTTGAGCATGCCCTCGACATTACCCAGCGCCCTCAGTTTGGGCTGAAAACCGACACCAACCTGGTGTATAACGCTGCTCTGGCGGCCTACGAGGCCCGCAAGTGGGAAAAGGCGGCAGACTACCTGGCAAGGCTGCACGGCTATGGCTATTCGCCCAATGTGGCTCACCTGCTATTCAATGCGAGCCTGGCCAAAGGCGACACCATTGCAGGGAAAAACGTGCTCAGAGAAGGCATTGAAAAGTACGACGACAATGAAACCCTGGTGTTGCTGCTGGCCGATATTCACCTGCTCCGCGAAGAGTATGCCTCGGCCGTGCTGGTGCTCGACCAGGCCATCCTTCGCGATTCGGCCAACTTTGTATACCACAACACCAAAGGCCTGATTTACCAGCGAACCGAAGATTTCGAAAATGCCATTGACGTCTTTAAAGTTGCCATCGAACTGGCGCCCAACGAGCATATGACCTACCTGAACCTGGCCACCTGCTACTACAATATTGGGGTGGACATAGAGGAAAGCACGCGCGCTATGACCAACATTAGCCTGGTGTTGCGCGAACGCCAAAAATCATCGGCTGCTTTTGAGCAGGCCGTGCACTGGCTCGACCAGGTGTACGAAAAGGAGCCCGACGACCAGCAGGTGCTCAGGCGGCTTCACGAGCTGTATCGCATGCTGCGCATCTACGACAAGGTCCTTAGCCTGGAGCAGAAAATCCGTTAATACTTTTTTGTTTACAACCTGAACGAAAAGGTCAGGCCCAGGAACTGGTTCAACTGGGTTTTGGCCACCTTTCGCTCGCTGCCATCGGGCAGCAGCACCGGCTCACCCGCATCGTCGAGCACCGGAAAGCGCACATCGTCGTCGTAAATCAGGTGCACGTTGAGCCGGATAGAGAACAGGTAGCTGATCTGTTTCTCCAGGCTCATTTCCCAGTCTACATCCACATTCTGGGGTTTGTTCAGGTAGCTCGAAAACAAGCGGATGGCGTTGTTAATGGTCATGTCGTCCCTGATCTTCATGCTGTTTTTAATCAGCAATTGCCCCCCCATTTCCTGCCTGGCGCGCTTGTCTTTTTCTACCCCGTGCAATGTCTGGTTTATGTTGACGGTGTCGAGCACAAAGGTGTTGCGATACGACAGGGGCGAGAAGTTGATCTGGGTCTTGTCGTTGGGTTTATATTCCACCCCCACACCAATGGTGAGCGCACCGGGATTGAGAAACTTCGATACCGGATCGTCGAAATTGGGCGCGCGGAAACCTTTGGCAAGCTGGGTCTTGAAATACAACACCGAGCTGAAGTCGAACTTGTTTTTGAGTTTTTTATTGAACTGCGAGTTGACTTCAATAATGTCGGTGCTGGTGCGTATGTTGTTGATCTTAAAACCGGGCTCAATGGTGCCTATGGTGCCGAACCTGATGCGGGCCGAGTTGGTCCACTGCACGTTGTTTTCCTTATGCGTGTATCGGGCCCTGCCGCTAATGTCAATCATCCCCGAAAGGGAGCTTTCGCCCCCGCGCGACCAGTTCGACAGGAAGTTCTGGTTGAGGGAAAGGGCATTGGTGAGGCCGTAATCCCAGTAAATGGGTATTTCCTGCAGCGGCCTTACGCTGGCAAGGCTTATCTGCGGACGACTGCGGGCAAGGGCTACCTGGTCGGCAGCCCTTTTCTCGAGGTGCTCAATAATAACCTCATCCTCCAGGGCCAGGGTAAGGTTATTACGCGAAGGGTTGCCAAGCCAAACGGTCACTGAGTCGCGGTTGGCATTGCGAACCCAGAAACGGTACAGGTCGTCTTTCCCGGTGCTGAGCCAGAATGGCGTTGTATAACCGTTATTGTCGTTAATGTAAACCAATGTAGAGTCGCGCCGGTAGGTGTGGTCGAGCAGGGTTTTAACGGCCTGCTGCAGCGAATCGGGCATATCGGTGCTGGGCACAATATAAAAGGGCGAATCGGGTTCGGCAAAAAGCACCCGCCTGCCTTCGGTCACCACAATGCTCAGCGAGTCGGGCATAAAACGGTAGGTTTTACGGCTGCCACGTGGAAGCAGGGGAGGGGTGATGCGCCCGCTGTCGAGCTCATGAAGCTTTACCCTTTTTTGGTCCAGGTAGGCCCGGTCAATAAAAACTTCCCTAATGGTATCCGTACCTTTTATCAGGCTTACCAGTGAGTCCATCATTTCCTTCAGCTCGGGCACCATCTTCAGGTTGGGAAGACTGAGCGAGTCAACAGCTCTCATTACCACGGTTTCACGGTAAATGTAGGGCTCTTTTTCAAGGGCAACCGTATCGACAAAAAACAGGGAGGCATTGAGCCATTTTAGCGGAAGGGTATCTTGTTTTACTATGCTTCCCGGCGTGATCTCTACAGGTGGAAAGGGATATTTTCCAAACCAAACCTCCACGCTGTCGAAAGGCTCATGGTAGTGATCAACCAGCCGCCTGAGCGAGATCCTCAGCGAGTCTTTGTCGTTCCGCCAGAGCTCGTCTTTTTCAACCAGCCTGAGAATGTATTCCGAGGCTTCGACAGGCCGAAGCGGGAGCTGCACTTCGGGCAGGGTGTCGGAAGGTGCCTGGCCTTTGACGGTACCGGCCAGGCCAGCCATTATAAAAAAAACAAAAAAAATGGTGATGTTTCGCATGATGGTATTTTTTGAATTCTCTGTGGCAAGGCCAAAGAAAAGAAATTTTTCAGAAACCACCTTTGTGAAAAGGCTTAAGCAAAAGGATTTTTAGGTTTTTTTGATATTTTCTTTTTAAAAGAGTGCTGTATTAATTGAAAAAAACCGCCCCGGCAGTTTTGTCAGGGCGGTTCCAGTTTTTGCCGGACGCGATTTAGGCGTCGATGTTTGCATATTTTGCGTTGCGTTCAATGAATTCGCGGCGCGGTGGTACTTCGTCGCCCATGAGCATCGAAAAGGTACGGCTGGCTTCGGCGGCATTTTCAATGTCCACCTGGCGAAGCATGCGTTGCTCCGGGTTCATGGTAGTGATCCATAACTGCTCGGCGTTCATCTCACCCAAACCTTTGTAGCGCTGCAGGTGAATGCCGGTTTCTTTGCCGTCTTTGCTGTACTCGCTCACAATGGCCTTGCGCTCGTCTTCGTTCCAGGCATAGCGCTCGTCTTTGCCTTTTCGAATGAGATAAAGCGGCGGTGTGGCAATATACACGTATCCCATTTCAATCAGTTCGCGCATATAGCGGAAAAAGAAAGTAAGGATCAGGGTGGCAATGTGGCTTCCGTCCACGTCGGCATCGGTCATAATTACCACTTTGTGGTAGCGCAGCCGGTCCATGTTCAGCGCCTTGCTGTCTTCGTCGGTGCCTATCGACAGGCCCAGGGCGGTAAAAATGGTCTTGATCTCTTCGTTATCGAAAATGCGGTGGGGCATGGCCTTTTCCACGTTGAGGATTTTTCCCCTCAGGGGTAAAATGGCCTGGAACTTACGGTCGCGGCCCTGCTTGGCGGTGCCGCCCGCCGAGTCACCCTCCACCAGGAATATCTCGCAGCGATCGGGCGCTTTTTCCGAACAATCGGCCAGCTTGCCGGGCAATCCGGTATTGGTGAGCACGCTCTTGCGCTGCACCAGCTCGCGGGCTTTGCGTGCGGCATGGCGGGCCGTGGCAGCCAGGATAACCTTGTTAACAATGGTCTTGGCCTCTTTGGGATGCTCCTCCAGGTAATAGGTGAGCATAGCGTTAACCGCCTGATCTACTGCGCCGGCAACCTCTGAATTGCCCAGCTTGGTTTTGGTCTGACCTTCGAACTGGGGCTCGGCCACCTTCACCGAAATAACGGCGGTGAGGCCTTCGCGGAAGTCGTCGCCATTGATTTCGAACTTCAGCTTGGCCAGCATGCCCGACTTCTCGGCATAGGTCTTCAGCGTGCGCGTGAGCGCCCTGCGGAATCCTGCCAGGTGGGTGCCGCCTTCAATGGTGCTGATGTTATTGACGTAGCTTTGCACGTTTTCGGTAAACGACGAGTTGTACTGCATAGCCACTTCCACCGGAATGCCGCTTTTTTCCGATTCCATATAAATGGGTTCGTCGATAAGTTTCTCGCGATTGCCGTCCATGTATTGCACAAACTCCTTCAGGCCATCTACAGAGAGAAAGGACTCGTGCACATATTCGCCGTTTTCGTCTTTCTGGCGCTTATCGGTTATGCTTAGCCTTACGCCTTTGTTAAGAAAGGAGAGTTCGCGCAATCGAACCGAAAGGATATCGTAGCTGTAGTGCGTTATTTGAAAAATGCTGTCATCGGGCAGAAAAGTTACTTCCGTTCCCCTGAGGTTGGTTTCGCCAATTTCCTTTACATCGAACTGGGGCTTTCCGCAGCGGTACTCCTGGGTGTATATTTTTCCATCGCGATACACCTTTACCACCATATGGGAAGAGAGGGCGTTAACGCACGAAACACCTACTCCGTGCAAGCCGCCGGAAACCTTGTAGCTGTCTTTGTCGAACTTACCGCCGGCATGCAACACAGTCATTACTACCTCGAGGGCGCTGCGTTTTTCCTTCTGATGCATGTCGATAGGGATACCGCGGCCATTGTCAACAACGGTAATTGAATCGTCTTCGTTGATAGTAACCTCAATGTGGTCGCAATGGCCAGCCATGGCCTCATCGATAGAGTTGTCTATGACTTCGTAAACCAGGTGGTGGAGCCCTTTGCTGCTTACATCGCCAATATACATGGCGGGGCGTTTTCTTACCGCCTCCAGTCCTTCCAGAACCTGGATGCTGGTGGCGTCATAGGCAGGCACTTTAATAGGAGTACCCTTCAGTATTTCACTCATAAAAATCCCTTAAAATTGGTAACTGGCAAAGGTACGTTTTTTCGGGGAGTTTCAGGGTTTTTAAAAGCTAAAAAAGCCAAAAATTATTAACAAAAAAAACATCCTGAAACCATTGATTTTATTTAGGTTTCAGGATGCGGATACGGGATGTTGATAACTGTAGGTGCCCTTTGGCAAAAAGCCCTTAAATGGGCTAAAACGACCAGGTGAGTCCGCCCAGCACATGAAACTTTTGTGAGGGGTAGTTGGCCCAGCGTTCCAGCGATTTGTTCTGCACGTTGCGGAAGTTAAGGAAGAACGACAAAATGCGGGTGTAGCGGTATTCAATGCCAAAGTTGGCATCGACAAACATGCCATGCAACTCGGTGGCCACAGGGTTTCCCAGCTCGTCGAAGGTCCTGCCGAAGGTCTTGTCGCGGGCAAATACGTCGGCACTGAGCACGAACTTATCCTGCATATTGTATTTCAGGTTCAGGCCCAGCTGCAGGGCCGGCAGGTGCCAGGCTTCAGCTTCCTCTTCGAGGCTGTACTGAAAATAGTCGGCGGCCAGCCTGGCATGCAGGCGGCTGCCAAACTGCGAAAACAGCTCCCCGCGAAGGTGAAGCCTCCTGACGTTGTCGTAAACCAGCGTAAACTGGTTGTTGAGCAGGGTGGATGTGTCGGTTACAAACAAGGCATAGTCTTCAATTCTTGCACTCGCTACTGAGAGGTTGTAAGAAACCTTGTCGCTGAAAGCGCCTTTTATACCCCCGGTGATCTCCGATTTTGTGTTGCGGAATCCAAGGGCGGCCTGGGTGTTCATAAAGGGGTTTTCATGCAGCATCTCGCGCAGCGAATAGCGGTGCAGTCCGCCCGAAAGTTTTCCGTATATGGTAAGGTAGTTTTCAATCAAGCCGGCCTCGAAACCCACCTGGGGATAAATCCTGAAATACGAGGCCGTGTCGGACTGCACGCTGAGGTCGAGTCCTGCAAATAGTTTTACGCTGCTGAGCTTTGCCGAAATGCCCGGCACCAGGCTCACTACCGCCACATTACTGGTGTCGCGCGGAGTGTTGTTGCTGAAAAAGTCGGTGGTGGCATTCAGGCCAATATACACCTGATCGGCAAAACCGAACGGATCTTCCACTTCGCGGCCAATATTGCCCTTGAAGCGAATGTTGTGCTCGGAGGCATCGTAGCGGTCGGTCAGCAGGTTGTATTCAAGCCCGGTGTAATAACCAATTCTGGACGAGTCGGGATGGTGGCTGCCAAACCCCACATTGGCATTTATCTGGCTTATGCGCTGGCGTATGTCCTTGCGGTTCATCTCGTCGAGCACCGGCCTCACTATGGGGTCGTTTTCATAGTCTTCGAACTTGAAGCCGTAATAGTGTATCACGTCGCGCTGGTAGCTCAGGCCACCGTCGAGGGTGTTGTCGCCAAAATATTTGCGGCCATACACCCGGGCCAGGTTGTCGCTGTAGCCACTGTAGCCATGGTCTTTTATGGTGCCGGCAGAGGAGAGGTGCTTCAGGTGCAGCCCCAGCGCATAATCGTTCGAACGCAGGGTGTTGTAAAAAGCTTCCCCGTAAGGGGTAGTATAGGTGCCAAAACCACCTCTCAAATGTCCCTGGTAAAGCTTGGCAAGGGGCTCGCCGCGCATGCGCGCTGCCGTAATGGGCTCCAGCTCAAAGCGGGTGGAGAGCTTGCGCGGCATTATGGAATAGGCAAAGCTGGGTTTTACCTCCAGGGTGTCGTCGAGGCGCGGGTTGTCGTTGATCTTGAATGCATCCGACACGGTGGGCTCGTAAGGAGCCACCACCCTGATCTCGTCAATATCCAGGGTTCGCTGGCCCATCAAAGAGGAAGGAGCCAGCAGCAGGGCGAGGCCAAAAACGGGTATGATTCTGAAAATGAGCTTTATGTTCATAAGTTCAATTTTTTTCCTTTGTGAATGATTGGCCTGGATTAAAAAATGTTTCTTCCCAGGTCTATGTCAACGGGTTCGGCGCCCTGCGGCTGATTCTGAAGCCTTTCCATCTCCAGTATGGCATCGAGCTTCTGCATGGCTATGGCTCGCAACTCAGGGCCATCGTAGTTGTCGATAATGCTCTGCAGAGTGTGCTTGGCCTGGAAAATATTGTCAACGGCCAGGTAGTTGTCGGCAAGCAAAATAAAGGTTTTGGCCAGCCAGTAATCGTAGGCTGCCATTTTATTGACAAATTCAAAAATCATTTTTTCTGATTCGGCGTAGTTGCCTTCGCGGTATTCGATCAGCGCCAGGTTGTACATAGCCTCGGCGGCAGCTTCGTTTTCGGCAATATTCATGGCGGCACGCATGGAAGTGCGGGCTTGGGTCAACCTGTTGAGGGTCAGGGCCGATTTTCCCGTTATCAGGTGGGCTTCTTGTTGTACTTCTCGCGGCGTCTTGTCGTTGGCAAGCACAGTAGTGGCCTGTGCAATGGCATCCTGGTGGCGCTCAAGGCGGAAAAGCGCGCGCATCTGGCCAATTTGTGCCTCCAGCTTGTTGCTGGGCAGGTCGGCTAGTTCTTCAAGCCTGCGGTAATTCTCCAGGGCAGCGGCAAAATTCTCCTGGCGAAACTCTATGGTGGAGGTGCGCAGCAGGGCGTTCTCGGTAAACTGCGATTTGGGGCGGCTTATCACAAAGCGATAGCCAATGAGGGCCTGCTGCAGCTCGCCGGCGCGGAAGTCGCATTCGGCTTTGTAGAAATGGGCATTGATGGCGAAGATGCCTTGCGGGAAACGCTCAAGATAAGTGGTGAAGCCACGGCTGGCATTGCCGCAATCGTTTTGCATATAGCGGTTCTCAGCGGCCATGTAAGTGAGCGAGTCTTGCTGGGCGGTCGTTACATTGGCAAAGCCAAGTCCTTCAGAAAAGCGCAGGAACTCATCCACGCGGTCGAGGGCCACATAAATATTGCGAATGGCCACCAGGGCTTCCTGCGACTCGGGCGTGCCCGGGTAGCGGTTTACCACCGTTTTGAACACGCCCAGGGCCTGCTCGTCGCGGTTGGTGTTGAAATAGATCAAACCCGACTTGAGCATGGCGCTTTTTACGTAACTGCTGTTGGGGTGCTGCTGTATCACCTGGTCGAAATAACTCAATGCCTGCACGTTATTGTCGAGGATCAGCCAGGAGTTGGCAATTTCGTACTTGGCATCGTCAATATAATTTGAGGAGGGATAGCGCTGAATGAGGCTTTGCATGGTGCTGATCTTGCCTTCGAATCTGCCCGTAACACCCTGCACCAGTCCTTTCTGGAAAATGGCATAATCGGTATCGAGCACATCCAGGCGAATGGCACGGTCGTAATATTCCATTGCCAGCTGATATTCTTTCGAGATGAAATAGCTGTCGGCAATACGCAGGGTGGCATCATTTATCAGGCGGGCGTCTTCGCCGCGTTCGCCAACAAATTTGCGCAGCGCAGTAATGGCGCGGCTGTAATTTTTCAGCTTGAAGTTGGCGTACCCAATGGTGTAATTGGCCCGGTTATAAACGTTGAGCGAGAAGGCGCCGGGCGAAACAAGGAAGCGCTCCATGGTGCTGATGGCTTCGGCATATTTTTCCTGACGGTAAAGGGCCTCGCCTTTCCAGTAGAGGGCCTGTGCGGCAATACTGTTATTCTCAGGGAAACGGGCCGACTTGTCGAAATGGGCTACTGCGCCGGCAAAATCGCCGTTGTTGAAAAGCTCCACGCCCCGAAAATAAGCAATGCGCTGATAGGCCGAACGCAGCCTGGGCGTATTGATTTGAATCTTTTCAATAGAGGCCAGTGCGTCTTTGTAGTTGCTGGTGGTGAGGTAAATATCGACCAGGTATTGGTAAGCCTCTTCCACGCGTTGGGAGCGCGGGTATTCCTCAATGTATTTCTGGAATGAAAGAATGGCTTCGTTGTAAGGGTCGAGGGCCAGCTCGTACGAAAGCTTGGCATAATTGAAAAGCGCATCCTGGGCTATGGCTTCGTCGTGTTTGTTCTGATAGGCCGCCAAAAAGGCGTTTCGCGCAAAGCGCTTCTGGTCCACTTGAAGGTAGGCTGCAGCCAGGTGAAAATGGGCGTTTTGTGCCAGGGCATCGTCGCCGCCAATCACCTTGTCGAAGTGGTTGATGGCATCACCATACCGGCCCACGCTGAAGTAGGTAAACCCCATCTGGTACTGGTCGTCGCGGCTCACGCGCTGTGGCGACTCTTTGAAGAATGTCTCAAGGTAAGGAAGGGCTCGCTGGTATTCGCCTTTTCTGAACCAGGCATCACCAATAAGTTTAGAAATCTCCGGTCCGCGCCGGGCGGTGGCATCGGCCAGCAGGGGCTGCGCATAATCTAACAGCAGGTCGTACTCTTCCTGCATGTAATAGATATGCGTAATATAATAGGGCACCACCGGGCCAAAAGTGGGATCGCTTTCAAGTTGCCTGAAGGCAGTAAGCGCCGGGCCCAGGTTGCCATCGAGGTAGGCCATATGGCCCGAATAGTAGGTGGCAGGGGCGTAGTAAAGGGAGTTCGGATTGCGAATTTCTGAAAACATTTGCCTGGCACTGGCATGGTTGTCGGTCATAAAAAGGCTGTAGCCCCGCTTGAAATAATATTCATCGCGCTGCGAGGGGGCCAGGTCGCCAACCTTTACCGAGGCAAACCAACGGGCGGCATCGCGATACTTGCGGTCGCGGTATTTTACGTTGCCCAGCTGAAAACGTGCTGCGTTTTGCTGTGGATGCGAGGCATGCTGATCCACAAAAGTAAGCAGCAAGGTTTCGGCATCGGGATTGAACAGCTCGGCGGCACAAACACCCATGTAATAAAGGGCGCTGACACGAACTTCGTGGTTAGGATCGTCGATTTGACCAATGACTTGCTCAAAAAGCTCGCGGGCGGCGCCATATTGCTGCTTTTCGAACAAATCGAGCGCCAGGCGGTAAGTGGCCCCGGGCTCGTCTTGAATTATGGTTCTCTGAGAAAATCCTGCAAGGGGAAGAAGAAGGCCCAGCGCAAGCAGGATATGAAAGATCTTTCTGATCATAATGTTTCTCTGATTGGTGGTTGAAGCTTTGTTTTTATTTTAAAATTCAATTTAAAAAAAGAAAAGGCAGGTCTGTAAGCCGGGTTCTGTTTCCCGGAAAACCGGGACTCCTGTCATTTGTCTGGACTGTTACTTGCGCAACAGCTCTAACGGCCTACCCTCCGGGATCGGGCGAGCCGCCCTCAAGCCCCGGTATATTTGGCCTTTCAACGCATAAGGTTTACCCCCTGCGGCAGTCACCTGCAGCAGTCGTGAGCTCTTACCTCACGTTTTCACCCTTGCCTGCACCGCGAACGGCACATCGGCGGTTGTTTTCTGTGGCACTGTCTCGCGGCCTGCCTTGCGGCAAACCGGCTTCCCGTTAGGAAGTATGCTGCTCTGCGTTGCCCGGACTTTCCTCCTTCCGCTTGCGCGGAAAGCGACAGGACAACCTGCCTTTTCGTTGTTAGCTATTTATTCCTGTAAAAGAACACCTCCGTTGCACCCATGCCGTAGCGTGCGTAAGGGGCATCGTAAAACTCTATCCCCGGGGTGTTTCGCAAATAACGCAAGATCTCATTTTTTAGCGTGCCATTGCCCACTCCGTGAATAAAAATAACCTTGATCATTTTTTCCAGCTCGGCCTGTTCCATGCAGCGGCGGAAATAATCCATCTGAATCTTCAGCATATCCACATTCGACATCCCTTTAATGTTGTCAACCAGTTCGGTAATATGCAGATCTACTTCTGCAATGCGGTCGTCGACTTTATGCTTGTCGAGGAAACTCTCCGTCTTTTTGACCGGCTCTTGCTTGCGGGTTCCGGTACTGATCTTTTCGTTGAGCAGTTTAATGTTTTCTTCGGTAACCACCTCGGCGCCGGTCTTTATGCCCTGGTCGGAAATCAGCGCCAGTTGCACCAGCATGGCCTTTTTGCGCAGCAGGCCTTCGAAGGCAAAACTCTCTTCCTTGTATATTTTTACCGGCTTAAAAACAATGCTGGCCGAGGCGGGAAGCACCGGAACGGTTTTTCCCGGCCCGAAAAACACCATTTGCACCAAGCCATTTACCCAGTCTTCGATTTGGGTTCGTTCGACCTCCCTGAGGAACAACTTCGAATCGGATTCGATAAAACCGTATTCAACGCCATGGAAGCTGCCTGAGCGGTTCAGGTAAAGTCCGAAAAGCATTTCGAAGTCGGTATGGTTTACCAGGAAAAAGTCGAGCGGGCTTTGCAGGGGCTTGTCCTGATCGGAAGGCACTATGGCAAGATAGGCACCCGGCGGCATTTGCCCCAGCTTGTTTGGAACCGAATACAATGGCGAAAGATCGGGGTTCACCTCCTCCTGCTCCTCGGCAATGCGGCCGGTCATATCGGCAGCGCCTTCGCCCACTTTGAGCAAATCGCCCACAGAGTAAGGTATTTCAAAACCGTCCTCTATGGAAACAAGAACAATTTGCTCATCAATAATTTTGGTAACGATTCCGCCCCCTTTTTCGTTGAGAAACGCAACCCTGTCTCCTGGTTTAAACTTCATAGATTTCTTTTGAACGATCCCTCTTTCCAATGTAAATAACGTAGGTAAGGGATTTTAAATATTGCTTATTTTGAAATTATACAAAATTAACATAAATAGCGCTCAGGCGGCAGCATGCGTTACCAAATTGCATACCATATTTTTGGACGTGCAGCATGTTTAATAATTTTCGACAAAAAGGCAATTCCGTTGCAAAAGTTTTTAATTTTGGGGAGTTTCAGCTTTGGAGGTTTGCTTTTGTAATTAAACCAGCCACTGAAACCACCACGATTGCATGCAGCGGAAATTTTTGAAAAACCTGGTTTTGCTGCTGGTTCTGAACCTGCTGATAAAACCTTTCTGGATTCTTGGCATTGACCGTACGGTGCAAAACACCGTGGGGGCGGCCGAGTATGGCTTTTATTTTGCCATCCTCAACTTTTCATTTCTTTTCAATATTCTGCTCGATTTTGGCATAACCAACTTCAACAACCGCAACATTGCGCAAAATACCCACCTGGTGGGCAAGCACCTGCCCAACATCTTTGTGCTGAAAATGATGCTTTTTGGGGTGTACCTGCTGTTCACCTTTGCGGGCGCCCTCTTTATTAACTATAGCCGAGAGCAGATCATGATGCTGGCCCTGCTGGCCTTCAACCAGTTTCTGATGAGCTTTATCCTCTACCTGCGTTCCAACCTGAGCGGGTTGCACCTCTTTCGCACCGACAGCCTGATTTCGGTGCTCGACCGCAGCCTTATGATTATTATTGTGGGGGTGCTGCTTTGGGGCAATGTGGTGGACGAGTTTAAAATCAAATACTTTGTTTTTGCCCAAACGGTTTCCTACCTGCTTACCTTTACCATTACCTTTTCCATTGTGCTGCGCAAGGCCGGCACCCGCTTCTTCAGACCCACGTGGGATCCGCCCTTTATGATGACCATTATAAGGCAAAGCCTGCCATTTGCGCTGCTGGTGCTGCTTATGACCTTCTACAACCGCGTTGACAGCGTAATGCTTGAACGCATGCTGCCCGATGGCGCCATATACAGTGGCATTTATGCCTCGGCCTATCGCCTGCTCGACGCCGTGAGTCAGTTTTCTTTCCTGTTTGCCGTGCTGCTGCTGCCTATTTTTTCGCGCATGATCAAACAGAAAGAACCCGTGGAAGGCCTGGTGCGCCTCTCATTTACCCTGGTGATTACGCCTGCCGTAATTTTTGCCATAGGATCATTTTTGTATGGCGTAGAAATAATGAAACTGCTGTATCCCATTCATCCGGGCGAAAGCATCAGCGAGTTTATTTTAAGAATGGACGAGTCGAGCATGGTCTTTTCCTTGCTTATGCTTTGCTTTATCGGCACTTCGACCAACTACATTTTTGGCACCTTGCTCACAGCCAACGGCAGCCTCAAGGAGCTGAACCTGATTTCCCTTACAGGGATGCTGGTAAATGTGGGCTTAAACCTTTTGCTTATTCCAAGGTATCAGGCCGTGGGATCGGCCATCGCCAGCCTTGCTACCCAGAGCCTTGTGGCCCTGGCACAGGTGATCGTTGTATTCAGAATTTTCAAAATAAAAACCAACTACGGATTTACCATTCGTTTGCTGCTGCTGGTGGCTGGTACCATTTTAATTGCCTTGTTCAGCCAGCAATTGCCTTTTTCCTGGATCATCAACCTGCTAATTATGGGCTTTTCCAGCCTGCTGCTTGCCGTGGCTGTGAGGTTTTTCCGTATAGGACATTTCATTAGCATCATGCGCTTTGGCGAACAGCCCGGATCTGAACGCTGAGCCCTGGGTAATCCTTAAGCCAAAAGCACTTTTTTGTTTATCTTTGGCCCTGCATAAATAAAACTTCTTTCCATTCGTTTTTTCAGAAAAAAGACTTTAATATCAATCTTATGGACCAAAACAAAAAGGATTTTGATTCGACCAACGTCTTCCTTTTTATTATTCGTTGGTGGAAACATCTGGCAATCATTTGCTTTATTGCCGCCCTGGCAGGAGTCATTTTTTCGGGGCCGCGGTTTATCACGCCCATGTTCGAGTCGACCGTAACCATGTTTCCGGCTTCCACGGCCAGTATTTCGAGGGCGGTGCTTGGGGGTCCGGGCAGCCAGGACTTCCTGCAATACGGCAGTGTGGAAGATGCCGAGCGCCTGCTGCAGGTGCTGGGTTCGGTGGCTATTCGCGAACGCGTGGCCGAGCGGTTCAACCTGATTGACCATTATGGCATTGCCCCTGATGCCAATTTCCGGCGCACCCGCTTCAACCAGACCTATGCCGACAACATCTCTTCGCGCCGAACCCAGTTTGGCGCCGTCGAAATTAAGGTGAGAGACAAAGACCCGATTATGGCTGCCGATATTGCCAACGAAATGGCCGCCCTGGCCGACTCGGTGCAAAACGAGATGCGCTACCAGCGCGCCCTGCAGGCCTATGAGGTCGCAAAAAGCAATTACGAAGTCCTGCTGGCAGAACTTAAACTCACCGAAGATTCGCTGCGCAGGGTGATGCAGTCGGGCGTGTACGATTTTGAAGGCCAGTCGACCATGCTTACCCAGCAACTGGCCATCGACCTTTCTACCGGCAATCAGCGCGGAGTAAGGGCTATAGAAGAACGACTGGATGCCCTCGCCGAAGGCGGCGGAGCCTACATATTTCTGTCGACCAACCTGCAGGTGATCAGCAGCAACCTGGTGGCACTGCAACGCCGCATGCAGGAAGCAAAAACCGACCTCGACAATTTCCTGAACTTCAAGTTTATCATCGACCCGGCTTTCGAGGCCGAACGAAAGGTGTACCCTGTGCGCTGGCTCATTTTGTTTCTGGCTACTTTCGGAGCAGGCCTCATGGGCGTTGTATCTTTAATGGTATACGAAAACCTGGTGTCAAAAGGGATCGTGAACGAAAAGAACCTTGCCGGGAAAAAACCTGAATAGCGTGGAGCAGGAAAAAAAGCGAAAGATGCTTTACCGGTTCGGGCTGTGGTTTACAGTGCTGAACATTATACTTATGGTGAATGGCCATTACTGGCTCACCGCCATTCCCATTGTTCTGGGTATCATGCTGCTTTTTTTCTTCTCACTCGACAAGCTTCTTCTGTTCATAGTGCTGCTTACCCCATTTACGTTTAAATACGAAATTGAACGCTTCGGATTCACCATCGACCTTCCTACTGAGCCGCTAATAGTGGCCACCATGTTGCTGTTTTTTCTGCGTTTGATCCATGAACCAGTGTTCGACCGTCGTGTGCTTCGACACCCGCTTACCATAATGATAATTCTTAATTTGTTGTGGATGTTCGTGACCTCGGTTACCAGCGAAATTCCGTTGGTGTCGTTCAAGTTCTTTGTGTCGCGGTTGTGGTTCGTGATCACTTTTTATTTTGTGGCCATCAACCTGTTTAAGGATTATTCAAATTACAAACGTTTTCTTTGGTATTTCGGGGCTTCGCTGGCGGTAATCGTCATTGTAATTACCTTGCAGCATGCTGCCTTCGGTTTTGAACGCATGGTGGGCACCTGGATCGTGAGGCCATTCTTTAACGACCATACCAATTACTCATCGACCCTGGCACTGGTGGCTCCGTTTTTTATTGTAATGGCCTTCAACAAGGAATTCAGCCCATTGCGACGCACCACTGCCCTGATATTTTTCCTGGTGTTTGCCATGGGTATCCTTTTTAGCTACAGCAGAGCTGCCTGGCTCAGTATCATGATTGCATTTGGCGGCTTTACGATCCTGGGGCTTAAGATTCCATTCCGCTTTATCCTGGCCGGCATAGTGCTGTTTGTGGCCACGGTGTTCACCTTTCAGACCCAAATTATTATGCAGCTGGAGCGCAACACCCAGGAGTCGTCGGGCGATTTTGCCGAGCATGTGCAGTCCATAACGAATATTTCTTCCGATGCCTCCAATTTGGAGCGCATCAACCGCTGGCGGGCGGCTTTCCGCATGTACGACGAGCGACCTGTGTTTGGGTGGGGCCCGGGGACCTATCAGTTTGTGTATGCCCCTTTTCAACGTTCTGAAGACTTTACCATTATCACCACCAATTTTGGCGATCTGGGCAACGCCCACAGCGAATATATAGGCCCCCTGGCCGAAAGTGGCCTGCCCGGCATGTTGCTTTTCATAGCCCTGGCCCTGCTGGTTTTAAAAACCGGTGTCGACTTGTTTAAAAAAGCCCCCACACGAGAGATGCGGCTGATGGCCCTGGGTATAACCCTGGGATTTATTACCTATTTTGCCCATGGGTTACTCAATAATTTTCTCGACACAGATAAAGCCTCGGTGCCTTTTTGGGGCATGATGGCCATGCTGGCAGGCCTGGATGCCTTTTACCACCAGCAAGCCCGGGAAAAGAAAGCCGACTGAAAAGACTTCACTGAAAAGTCTTGCTTTCAGTTTGGGCAGCCAGCTATAAAACCGTATTTTTACAGCCCAAAAATTGCTGATATGAACGAGACCCTGAAAACCCTGCTGGAGCACAAAACCATTCGGAACTACAAGAGCGATCCCATTGAAGAAGATATCCTGAACAAAATCCTTGAAGCCGGTTTTAGGGCTTCGACTACAGGCAATATGCAGGTTTACAGTGTAATTGTTACCCGCGATGAAGAGAAGCGTAAGGAACTCTGCAAGTTGCATTTCGGACAGAAGATGGTGGAACAAGCGCCCGTGCTGCTGACCTTCTGTGCCGATTTTAACCGCTTCAATAAATGGTGCAGGCAGCGCGAGGCAGCGCCGGGCTACGACAATTTCCTGTCGTTTTTTACCGCAGCCATAGATGCTTTGTTGGTGGCGCAAAACGCCTGCGTGGCCGCCGAATCATTCGGATTGGGAATTTGCTACCTGGGAACTACCACCTATCAGGCCGATAAGCTTATTGATTTCTTTAACCTGCCGGAGGGAGTGGTGCCCATTACCACTGTGGTGGTAGGTTATCCCAATGAAAACCCCGAACAGGCCGACCGCCTGCCCGCCGAAGGGGTGGTACATTACGAAAAATACCGCGACTTCTCTGAAGAAGATATCGATCGTATTTACCAGGAAAAGGAAAACCTGCCCCAAACAGCGCAGCTCATAAAAGAAAACGAGCTGGATAACCTTGCACAGATTTTCGCTTATAAGCGTTACACCAAAAAGGACAACCTGCATTTCAGCAAGGTGTTTCTCGATGCGCTTACCAATCAGGGCTTTATGAATAACGAAGGATAGCTTTAGGTCTTTAGTCACCCGAACCTTTATCGCCCACAAAATACTGCTCCTTGTGCTTGAACAGCACGTTGAAGGTGGTAAGAGAGCCATAAATGCGGGTGATGTATTGCTGCAGATTCACCTTTTCGTCGTCTTCGAGTTTCTCATTGCTGTTAATGCGTTGCTCCAGCACCCTGAGGCGGTCGCGCACCAGCACTATTTTGTGGAAAAAGGCGTCGATAGGAATTTCTTTGGGCTTCAGGTCGGGCGAGCCAGGTTTCATTATCAGTAAGCCCTTCTTCCATTTATCGCCCATTTCTACCGTTTCCGGGAAATCGACGTAGCGGCGCAGTACCCCGGAAAATACCTTTTCAAGGTCTTCGAGGCTGAT
This sequence comes from Bacteroidales bacterium, assembly GCA_019429365.1. Classification (GTDB taxonomy): domain Bacteria; phylum Bacteroidota; class Bacteroidia; order Bacteroidales; family UBA7960; genus UBA7960. Next base: position 19,920 of record JAHYJD010000044.1, read on the forward strand.
GGCAGGGCCGCCTCCGGCCTGCCCGGTGGCTTTTGAAGGCTCAACCAGTTTAAGCCCCTGGAAACTGCGGGCAATCTCCTTGTCGCCCCGGTTAATGAAAAATACGCTGAGTGTGGTAAGGTTCACATTGGTAATGATGCCAATGCCAAACTGGGAATGCTCTACCTTGGCGCCAATGGCAAAATCGTCTTGTTCCATATTCTTTCTAAATAGATTGGTTAATATTTGAAACTGCTGCCTCCGATAAACTCGCGCAAAATGGAGGTTGGCGGGATGTCGGCAGGGTCGATGGGCCTGAAGAGCGACAGCAGGCGGTTTAGCCTGAGGACCTCTTCCCTTATTTGTTCGTTTTCTGCCTTTTGTGCCTTCAGAATGCTGGGGGCATAGTGTGCAAATACTGCCAGTTCGTAAATGAGCGCAGAGTTGAAAATGGCATGGGCGCTTTCCTGGAAAGGAAAAATGCTCTTATATTCGTTTTGCATCACATCGGGCCAGCGCTTCAGTGTTTCGTTAAAGTCGTAGCCCCTGAAGAGGTGGTCGCGTACCAGGCGGCGAATAAGGCGGTGGTCGGAGGTGGAAAAGGGCAGGTGGTCATGAATGTTGAGTGTACTCAGTGCCGATACATAAAGGCGGTACGATTCCAGGTCCATCACATCTTTCCACATTTCGGGGTTGAGGCCGTGAATGCCCTCCACAATCACATAGGTGTCAGGACCTGCCACCGTAGGCTGAGCATCGGCAATGGCGCCCTGCCCATCGAAATAATACCTCGGTAGAAACACTTCCTTGCCGGCAATCAAGTCGTTGATGTTTTGCCTGAACAGCTCCAGGTCGAGGGCCGTGATCAGCTCAAAATTCTTCATGCCTGTAACAGGATCGTCAGGTATGGCCGAATGCGGCAAATAATAGTTGTCGAGCGAAAGAATCAACACACTCTTTCGCATTACCTTCAATTCAATGGCCAGTCGGTTGGCTGAGGTGGTTTTACCCGAAGAGGTGGGGCCCGCCTGGAAGATCACCCTGGGCTTGAGCGGGTGCGACAGAATGTTGTCGGCAATGCGCGAAATGCGCTTGGCCTGATAAGCTTCAGAAATTTTGATAAACTCGGGTAGCTCACCGCGAATAATTACATCGTTGAGCTCAGCAATGCTCGAAATGCCCAGATGGGCCATGGTTTCTTCCGTTTCGTCGAAACGCCTGAAGTACTTGCTGCTTTCGAGCTTTTCGGGCATTACCCGGTCGAAGAAATCAGGATCGGCCACCAGGAAGAATCCATTTTTGAATTTAAACAGCCTGAATGCTTCCAGCTTTTCGTAATTCTCCTGCACCCTGTTTAGGAAAAGCTCGCCGCAGCCATTGATGTGGGCAAGTCGCAATCCGCCCATTTTTGCGTATCCGGCCCCGAGCGAATGCAAAAGGTGTGAGATATCGGGGCGTTGGTTGTGCTCAAAATACCTTACAATCTTTTCGCCTGGCAGCAACTCCTGCGAAAAGATTACCCTTTCGCGTATCAGGCGGCGTATCTTTTCGCGTATCTCCTTCAGGTCGTCGTCGCTGGGGGTGTAATCTTTAAAATAACCATACACCCCGCCGGGTATGCTATAGGCAATATAGTAATCGTGGTTTTTCAGCGTAAGGGAGGCGGCCATATTAAACAGCACCAGCAGAGGCTCCATCAGGTTGCGAAATGAAAGCTTCAGCGATTCGGGGTGACTGTGCGATTTTATTTCGGGTAGGTTCATTAAGATTGCAATCAGATATTCATTAATTATGGTGGTACGGTCAAATACAATATGGCCAGCCCTTGCAAATATAATGCAATAACGGCTTTTTGCCCTCAACATTTCATGCTTCAGGATCCGTGAGTATGTAAAAGACAAATAAAACGGGCGCTTTGTTTAGGTTTTTTAAAATGGTTCTTTAAATTTGTCGGTTGAAAAAACCGTAAAATTTCATCCAACCTAATCCAACGAATATGATCGATTTAACCACCACTTACATGGGCCTGAGTTTGCGCAGCCCTGTTATTGTCGGCAGTTCTGGTCTGACGCGCAATATCGACAACCTGAAGGAGATGGAGGCCAATGGAGCCGGAGCCGTGGTGCTCAAATCGCTCTTCGAGGAACAAATCAAGTTCGAAATACGCAAGGTGTTTTCTTACGACGATATGGTGAGCGCCTATACCGAAGCCGACGATTACATCAGCAACTATGCCCGCACCCATGCCCTCGACGAATACCTTAACCTGATTCGCGAAGCAAAAAAGGCAATCAGCATTCCGGTAATTGCCAGCATAAACTGCGTGAGTGCCGAAGAATGGACCAGCTTTGCCAGAAATATTCAGGAAGCCGGTGCCGACGGCCTTGAACTCAATGTTTTTGTGCTGCCCTCTGATGTGGACAAGGAAGCTGCCGATTACGAAAAGCTGTATTTCGACATTGTGGAAAAAGTGAAAAAGGAGGTCAGCATCCCCATCGCCCTCAAGATTTCTTCCCACTTCTCGGGAATGGGTAATTTTGTGAAGAAACTTTCGTGGACAGGGGTAAAAGGTATCGTGCTGTTTAACCGGTTTTTCAATCCTGATATTGATATTGAAAAGTTCCGTATGACAGCCAGCAGCATTTACAGCACCCCCGAAGAAATCACCACTTCGCTGCGCTGGATCGGCATCCTGTCCGGAAGGGTACAGACCGACCTGTGCGCCTCCACTGGCGTACACGACGGCAAGGGCGTGATCAAGCAATTGCTCGCCGGTGCCAAAGCCGTGCAGGTTTGTTCAACACTTTATAAAAACGGCCTGGGCCAAATTGAACGGATAAATCAGGAACTGACCGAATGGATGGAGGAAAACAACTTCAGCAAGATCAGCGACTTTGATGGCAAGATGAGCTTTAAAAAAGGCGAAAGTCCCGCTGCTTATCAACGCGTGCAGTTTATGAAGCACTTTGCTGGGATTGATTAAACTTAACCTGAAAATTATACCTAAAAAAAGCCGGGGCGATTTACCCCGGCTTTTTTATTACTGCTGGGCAAACACCCTTTGCAGTAGTTCGGTTACACGTGCTGCCGGGTCGCGCCTTATTTTTGCTTCCTCCTCAGCAACCAGCGTAAAAAGGCCGTCAAGTGCCTGGTTGGTGGCATAGTCGGCCAGATCGGTATTTACGGGGCTCAGGCCAGGCGAAAGCCTTGCTATGGCGTTGTAGGCAGTGGTAAGCTCCTGCCAGGCGCCTTGGGCGCCCACCGAATTGAGCGAGTTGATCACGTCGGGCTTAAAAGCTCCGTACAACTGCGAAAAAGTCCGGTCGTGCAGGTAATTGGTGGCCGAGTTTTCCCCGCCCCTCAGTATCCCCCAGGCATCTTGGATGGTAATTTCGCGAATGGCGTTGGTGAAGATGGGCCTGGCTTGCGCCGAAGCTTGTTCAGCAGCCCTGTTGAGCCTCAGCACAAACTCATTGAGCAATGGCCTGAGCACGGCAGAGTTCTGCATGTAATTCATGGCGCCGGCCGCTTCGGGCGGAAATGGTATCTTAATGGCTGGATTATTGAAATAGCCGTTTTCCTGGTTGGTGGCAAGCACCGCATTTACTGCACCTATGGTCAGTGCCTCACGAAGACCGTTGGCAACTTCGGCCTCGCTCATGGGAACCTTGACCAGCTGCTCACAACTGTTTACACTCATCGATAAAAATCCGATCAACATAAAAAGGATAATGACCGGTCTTTTGTATATTGTTTGCATGTCAATGTATTTTAAGGGTAGTTCAATTATTCCGTTTTTTGTATTTCATTCAAAATTACTGTTTTATCTTTAACTTACGTTTTTAAACTTTTTAACAGATGGGCTATTGGTCAATCCCAAACATTTAGATACCTTTATATATTCATAAACAAAACAGAGAAAATTTTGTTACAATTTGTAAATCAAGCATAATGCAATTTTCTCTTGGAAGAAAAATCAACCTTAAAACAGCAAAACAGGAAAAATATGGCAACAAAGACAGATAGCAAGAAAGAAAGTATGCGTCCGATGCTTGTGGCATTCGGAATCATTGCCCTTGCCGTAGTGGCATTTATGGTTTTCAGCCGCAAAGGCAGCAATGCCAATGAAGTAGTTAAGGCCGAACCGGGCGAAAGTCAGGTGGCCGTGCTTACCGATGCCAACTTTGCCGAAACCATAGGCCAGGGTGTTGTTCTGGTTGATTTTTGGGCTACCTGGTGTCCTCCCTGCCGCATTCAGAATCCCATTGTGGAGGAAGTGGCTGCCGCCATTGGCGACAAGGCCGTGATCTCAAAACTCGATGTGGATCACAACGGAAGGTCGGCTGCTTTATATGAGGTGCGCAATATTCCCACCCTGATCATTTTTAAGGATGGCCAGCCTGCCCGCCGCTTTGTTGGTGTTACCCAGAAAGAAACCCTTCTGGCTGCCATCAATGAACTGCTGTAAACCCCGCTTTTGTAACATTAAACATTTAATTCTGATATGGAACATCTGACTTTAGACACTTTTAAAACCAAGGTCTTTGACTTTGAAAACAGCAAGGAATGGAAATTTGAAGGCGACAAGCCTTGTATTATTGATTTCTACGCCGATTGGTGCGGCCCATGCAAAATGGTAGCCCCCATTCTTGAAGAACTTTCAAAAGAATACGACGGGAAAGTTGATATTTATAAAATTGACACGGAAAAGGAACAGGAACTTGCTGGCGTATTTGGTATTCGCAGCATTCCTTCCATCCTTTTTGTTCCCATGAACGCACAACCCCAGATGGCTGCCGGTGCCTTGCCCAAGAATGCTTTTGAGCAGGCCATAAAGGAAGTCCTTTCGGTAGAAAAATAGTTTTTGGTTTGGTGGTAAAGCCTGGCATGGCCTCTGGCTGTGCCGGGCTTTTTTTAACACATTTATAATTATGGAAAAACAGACAGAACATACCCCGCGCAAAAAAGAAAACGGCAGGAAATTTCCCTTCAGGGTCTCCTCAAAGAAATACCTGACCATCATAGCTGCTTTTACACTGGTGGGAGTCGGTGGCGGATTTGCCTATTACTGGTTTATCGGATGCAATACCGGCGGTTGTGCCATTACCTCAAGCCCATACATGAGCATGATATGGGGCGGCATGATGGGATATCTTGTGCCAGACTTTTTTGTGAAGAAAGAAAAAGAAGAAGAAACCGGGGCCTGACCCGGTTTTTTTATTTCGGGGCTATTTTGTAAAGATACAAACCGATGAGCCCAAAAAATATGTTTGGTATCCAAACCGACAGCATGGGATGCAGGTTTCCCTTGGTGGCAAAGGTGGTAGAAATCTGCATGAACAAAATGAAAGCAAAGCTCAGCGCCAGTCCGGCACCCAAATGCAGCCCAATGCCACCGCGCACTTTGCGGCTCGACAACGAAACTCCAATAAGTGTAAGTACCAGGGTGGCAAAGGGAAAAGCCATGCGCCGGTGCATCTCCACCTCATAAAACTTCACGTTTTCCGATCCCTTCAAACGTTCATTCTGAATATAGTCGCGCAACTCCACAAAGCTCATCGTTTCCATCTCTTTCAGGTTCTGAATAAAGTCGCGTGGCGTAAAAGGCAATACCGTATCCAGGCGGTAACCATGAGTAAGCTCTTCCTGCAAATTATTTATGGTGCGAATGTGGTAGTTTTCGATGCCCCAGCTTCCATTAATACTGTCGAAGCGCACGTTGTCGGCTGCCAGCTTGTAAACCAGCTCCCCATCTTTGATCTGCTCCAGGGTAAAACGCCAGCCAATATTGCTGCGGTCGTTGTACGACTCCAAGAAGATAAATATCCCGGGCCTGATTTGCATATGTATGTTGCGCTCGCGGAAAGTGGCGGGGTTTTTTACGTAAACGGCCTCAAAATCGAGCCTCTTCTTGTTGGCAGGCGGGATAAGGATGTTCGAGAGAAAAACCGAAAAAAGTCCGAGTATTATCGCCGAGATCAGGTAAGGCAACATCAGCCTTCTAAAGCTGATACCCGAGCTGAGCATGGCCACAATTTCAGTGTTGAAGGCCAGCCTGGAGGTAAAAAATATTACCGCAATAAAGGTGAAGAGCGGGCTGAAAAGGTTAACAAAATAGGGGATGAAATTCAGGTAGTACGAAAAAATGATCTCGTTTAGCGGGGCTTGCTTTTCAATGAAGTCGTCAATCTTTTCGGAAAAGTCGAAAATGATCACGATCAGGATGATCAGGCCCATGGCAAAGACAAAGGTCCCGAGGAATTTTTTGATGATATACAGGTCTATTTTTTTCACCCTGGTATGCCTGAGTTATGTTTTTGCGGCGGTTTTAAAATGAACGGGGCAAAGTTACGCTTATTTTACAATCGTTGGCTGAGCCTTGGTGTCATGGCATTTTTCCATTGCAGGAAGTCGCCGTCTTCGATGTGTTTGCGGGCCTCTTGCACCAGCCAAAGGTAAAAACTCAGATTGTGCATGGTAGCAATCATGGGCCCCAACATTTCGTTGCCTACAAAAAGGTGTCGCAGGTAAGCCTTGCTGTGGTGCTGATCTACATGGACCGTGCCACCGGGGTCAATGGGACTGAAGTCGTCTTTCCATTTCTGGTTGCGTATGTTGATGATGCCCTCGCTGGTAAACAGCATGCCGTTGCGGGCATTGCGTGTAGGCATTACGCAGTCGAACATATCCACGCCCAGGGCAATGCTTTCCAGGATGTTTTCGGGGGTTCCCACACCCATGAGGTAGCGGGGCTTATCGGCCGGCAAAATATCACACACCAGTTCGGTCATTTCGTACATGTCCTCATGGGGCTCGCCAA
>JAHYJD010000001.1 GCA_019429365.1 Bacteroidales bacterium
GAATGACCAGCAGGTAGAGGCCGGATGGAAGCGCCGAGGTGTTGAAGCTGGCTTTGATGTTGCCCATATCCTCAAGGGTCATTTGATCCACGACTTGCCCGGAAATATTCATGAGCTGAATATTCACTTTTTCCCGGAAGGGGAAATTTAATTCAACCCATAATATTGAACTGGCCGGATTTGGGAAAATCCGCAAGCCTCCCACAGTGCTCTCTTCTACAATGGTTTGCGAAGGAGGGAAGTTGTGATCCCAGGGGTCGAGCTGCCATCGAAAGAAAGGATAGGTAGTATTTTGCTGAATACTCCAGATGTATTCGAAGTCCCATCCTTCAAAAGTAGCTTGCTGGGTCATGGCCGCTGTGGTTTTTGGCGTACCTCCATAAGAGGAGGCTTGTCCGCTGGTTTCGGTGTCCCAAAAAGAATAATACCAATCTGAACCCAAGTTTTCGCCAATCAAGCCCCCCGCAACAATCCCTTCCACTTCTCCTGTTGAGTAAGAATTGGCGACCAATGAGGTTCTCAGACTGCCAACCAAACCGCCAACATAATTGGTTCCTTCGGTCTGGCCGGTGGCGTAAGCATCTATGATATAACTGTATTCGGTCGCTCTACCTATTAATCCACCGGTGAATACACGACCCTGCACATTGCCAGAAGCAAAGCAAGAATAAACATCGCTCAAATTGAGCCTGCCTGCCAGACCCCCGGTTTGCTGGGTGCCTTCTTCATTTTGCGTCACGTTTACCGAAGAATACGAATCTTCGATATAGGAATAGTAAGTGGCCATTCCTACCAATCCCCCTGCAATGGTTCCTCCGGTTAGCTGCCCCGTTGAGAAACAATTGTAAATGTCGCTTTCAGAAGAAAATCCTGCCAGGGCACCGGTGTTCCGCCCTCCGGAGATATTCACATCTTCAAGGGCAATGTTAAGCAGATAGGTTTCCTGAATAGCCCCAAACAGGCCGACATAATCTTTTTCGGGCCTGTTAATGGTCAAGTTGTTGATTTTATAACCGTTTCCATCATAATATATGATTGCTCTTTGATTAATCTCTCCGATGGGCAGCCAGCCTTCCCCATCTTTCCACGGGGAGTTACCTAGGTCAATGTCGGCAACTTGTTTGAAAAGCGTAAAATTGTGCAATCTCACGGTAAAAAGTTCACCGGGAGTGGCGACTTCATAGGGGCTTTCCCAGGTCCCATTGCCGCCGCTAAACCCAGGATTTGCAAAAGTGGAAATCACCTGCGTGGGGTCGCTTTCATTTTCACCAAAAAGGGCGGTCAGGTAGTAGGAATAATAAATGAAGTTTTCCAGTTCAGCATCAATAAAAGCATTGGTTTCGGGCCCAAAGGTCTGATACAATTCATCGTTGCGGAAAAGTTTTATTCCCGTTGGACTGCCAAGCGAGGGTACCACCCAGCTCAGGGATATTTGTTGGTTTCCGGGCACCGCTGCAAAATTGCTTGGTGGCAGGGTAGTGGGTGGGTAGTTAAATGGCCCCGGTTCGTTCTGTATTTGAAGGAAAGCGTAAGTTTCGCCAGGGAGGATGCTCCAAATGCCGGAGAAGTTCCAATTGGCGTAAGTGCTTTGCTGCAGCAACTCGGCGGTGGTTTTCGGAGTGCCTCCATATGAATTGTCCTGCCCGCTGGTCTCTATATTCCAGTAGCTGTTTGTGGTGTTTAAATCGTAGCCGTCTCCAATCAATCCCCCGCTATCAAAATGGCTGCCAACATAGCCAACGGAGTAACTGTTGGTAACCTGGATGTAATAATCTGCCCAGCCTGCCAAGCCGCCCACATACCTGCTACCAAAAACGTTTCCGGCAGCATAGCAATTGATTATTATTGAGTTGTCTTCAATGGCGCCGGTCAGTCCCCCAACAGAGTACCCCGTGGCATGTATGTTGGCATTGGAGTAAGAGTTTGAGAATTGGGTTTGAACTGCAACCCCGGTTAATCCGCCTGCCCAGTTCGACTGCAGGTATATTTCTCCTGAGCTGAAGCAGTTCTCAATCTGAGAATCATAGATAGTTCCGCAAAGGATACCCACCCTGCTGTGGCCAGTAATGTTGGCATTTTGAATATAAATCTCCTTAAATTGAGCTCCCACAGCAAAACCAAAAAGCCCCTGGAATCCGCCTTGTGGTTGATTAATGGTCAGGTTGCTGATTTTAAATCCATTACCGTCAAATGAACCCCAGAAGGGGTAATAGTCATTGCCAATAGCAAGCCAGCCGCCCTCTTCATTCCAGGGGGCCACACCCAGATCAATATCGGCAATCTGTTTATAATAGAAAATGGGGTGATTTCTGATTTCGTTCAGTTGTTCAGCCGTTTCAACCAGAAAAGGATTTTCCAGGGAGCCGTCGCCTCCGGCAAAATTGGCAGTCGTCCCCCAAACATTGTTAATGGTGGCAGGCCCGGTAATAATGACCTCCCTGTTGGGCTCGCCCGGCCACTCGCCCAGGCCCCAGGTAGGTTGATCCTGTACCAGGAAGTATTTGTAGTAATGAGTGCCTTCCGCCAATTGGAAGGTGATGGAGTAGAACAAGCTTTCCCTGGATTCTTTAATCTCGGGAAAGATTGCCTGTGGGTGTTTTGGAGGAACCGGCTGCATTTGGAATTCTGTATTTGAGCCAGGCGTGGCCCAATCTGTAAAAGTTCCCGAGATGTAAACTTGGTGAACTTCGGGGTTAAAGACCACACCTCCTTCAGCTACAGCGTTGGTCATATCCACAACAAAAGTAACCTCGTAGTTCTTTTCGTGCCCGGTTCTTTGATCAAAATCAATCGCTCCCGATCCTGAACCCTTTTCAAAACCAGAGAAAAATGGCACCCGGTTTTCTTTTTGTGCTTGTGCACTTAATGCCCCAAAAGCAAGCAATACGATAATAATAGTGTAAATGTTCTTCATGTCAAACACTTTTAAATTTACACAATGAAATTCGGTATTGTACAAGGAGTAATCCTGAAGCAGGAGGGGTTGAAGAGATTCCCCGGCTCATCCTGGCCGGAATCCCAAAGAGGAATGGATTGGGGCCTGATGCAATGATCAAGAAATTAACCATTCAGGAGCCAGTATAAAGCCAAAAAGGGGAGAGGTGGCTTAACGTTATTCAAATATACAAAACTATCCTTAAAATAAAACAATTGTTTTAAATAATTTTTAAAATCATATAAATGATTTTCGGAGCCGCAATGTAAAGAATGAAGAGACGTTGCATGCAACGTCTTTACAAGCATGCAACGCCTCTACATATTCATTTTTTATCATCAAAGTTGGTTCTACGGCCTGATCACCACCTTTCGGGCCACATTCAAACTTTCGCTGCGAATGACCAGCAGGTAGAGGCCCGCGGGCAGTGCAGCCGTGTTGAAGCTGGTTTTTATGTTTCCTGGCTCTTCAATGGCAGTTTGATCCACGATCTGCCCGGAAATATTCATTAGCTGAATGATAACCTCCTTGCTCTTGGAGTAAAACTCTACGTTAAGCAGGTCCCTGGCAGGGTTTGGAAATATCCTCAGGCTCTGCTCGCTTAGCTCGCTTACGTTTGTAACATCAAGAAAATGTGCGGTAAGGGTAATGGGAGCGGCGGGCATGGTTACCACTGCTGTGGTTTCCTGAGTGTCGTTCAGGTAATTGGTGTCGCCCGACCAGTGCTGGAACACAAAATTGGTGTTGGGCGTAGCGGTAATGGTAATGGTTTCGCCAAAGGCGTATGAGCCTTCGCCAGTAAGGGTGCCGCCATTGGGCGGGTCGGCAAGCAGGCTCAGCTGGTTGTAGGGCAGGGGCAGGGTGTGAAACTGTGCCGGCCCGGCCCAGGGGCTCACCTGCCCGTCGGTGCAGGCCGACCGAACATAAAAGTCGTACAATGTGGCTTGGAAAAGGTTTTCAACCGTATTGGGGTTGGCTGTAATGTCTGCACCAACCACGCCATCCTCGGTGTAGTCCATTCCGCTGGGCACCCAGAGCAGGTCCCAGGTGGTGGCCTGTCCTTGTTCGGTCCAGCCCAGGCTGGCGGTGGCTTCTGTTACATTATTGGCAGTTAGCTCGGTGGGCGGGTCGCAAGGTTCGGCCTGAAGGGCCTCGAAAGTTGTGTAGTAAACCAATCCCCAACGGCCGCGGGTGTCGAGCGCCCTGACGTAAAGGGTATTTGTGCCGGGCTGTAGAAGTTCGGGCTCCACCACAAAGTATTTCATCACGCTTAAGCGGGGGGTGTTCAGCGCAACGGGGGTTCCGTTTCCAGGGCCGGGGTCGGAATTTACAAAGTATTCCATACGCACCACCTTTGCCACATCAACCGGGGTAAAGAACTTCAGGAATATGCGGTAAAATGTCAACCCCCAGCTTCCCTTGTCGTCGCGGGTGCGAACATACAGGGTATGCATGCCGGTAGTCAGGTCACCCAACGGAAGCTCAACTGCCACGGAAATTTCCTCCCCGGGCTGAAATGCAATGGGCGTACCCTGCCCAAATCCCGGGTCTTCATCAAAGAAATACTCCATGTAATTTACCTGGTACACCATATCCTGGGGAAGTATCTGAACCAGGAAAGTGCGGTAAAACTGCAATCCCCAGCTGCCTTTGCTGTCGCGGGTACGAACGTAAAGCGTATGCATGCCCTCTGCCAAGAATGAAAGCGGGATTTCAACGGCGGCGGTGACATTAGCTCCGGCTTGTATTTCGATGGGCGTTCCCTGCCCAAAGCCCGGGTCATCATCAAAGAAATATTCCATTTTCGTAACGGGGAAATCCGGATCGAGCGGCAGTCGCTGCACCAGGAAGACGCGCCGGAAAGTCTGCGACCACTTTCCATTGCTGTCCTTTACCCTGGCATACAGGGTGTGGATGCCAAAATCAAGACCGCTCAGCGGGATGATGAAATTCATTTCCGTATCTGCTCCGGCAGTTACGGCAATGGGTGTGGCGTTGCCATATCCGGGGTCCTCGCCAATGAAATATTCGGCCTGGACGATCTGCTGGCCCCATAGCGGCAGCCAGATCATCCAAAAGAAAAATAAAATGATCAGCCGTTTCATGGGGCTTAGTTTTGCGATTTGGCCTTGATAATGACCGGCAGCCCCGATGTGGTTGAGCCCGCCGTAGGCACAATGGCTTCGTAAATACGGGGAATGGCCGGCAAGCCCGAAAGCACATAGGGCAGGGGCCCGCCAAACATGCCGCAGTCGATGCCGCCTTCACCGGCATCAATGGCGGGGCTGCCAGCTTTCAACTGCCAGCGTCCATCCGCGCTGTAACTGCCCTGGGTGGGGTAGCCAACAAAGACCGTGCTCATATCCACATTCCCAATATTTCCCGGGCCGTAGTTTCCTCCTGAAACCAAGTTATATGAAACCAGGTTGTAAGCAATGTAATTTCCGGAATTATAAACGCAAAACGCGTCAGACAATCCGGTTGCATAAAGGATATTGTTTTTTATTTGTGAGTTATAAACATTAACAAATCCATGCCTGATTACATTGTTTGTTAAAATCCCGTTTGAAAGGTTGTTTAGTGAAATTCTATCCTCAATATAATTGTTTGAAATAATAATGTTATTCGCAACAACTGAATTTGTTAAAGTTTCTATAAGTGACTGGATATAATTCTGGTTGATTGTCACATTATCAATGTTTGCGGAAAGCTTAATTCGATCGTAGGAAAGGTTATGAAAATAATTCCTTGCAATTATTACATTTGAGGCTTTTATTTGAAGGTGATAATTACCGCTTCCATCTGCCGCTTTGAAAAACAAACCGTAAACCTCTGTTCCGGCCGCCTGTGGCTCGATAATCATGTTCAGTAGCCGGGCATACACTGGATTTGCATAGGTTGAGTCATTTTCCATTAAGAAATATCCGGGCCCAATGATGACCAGTTTTTTTGTAATGGTCAGGGTGCCATAATGGGTTTGGTCTCCGGTTCCTTCAACGTAAATGGTATCTCCGGCCGAAGCTGCATCATGGGCGGCCTGGAAGGTTGTAAAATCGGCATTAACGGCCGGGTTGTTGTTCAGTCGCCAGCTGGTGGCGCCTGCGCTGAAAAAGCACAGCATCAGAAAAATGGTTGTTAATCTTTTCATGGGTTCTGGTTTTTGTGTTGTAAAAGAAGTGGAATGAGTTGGGTCATTTTTTTCTACATACCAGGATGCACATATTGCTGGATAGCAAGCGCCACTGGCGTTGACATGAAACCAAGCAATCAGAAAATGGTAACTTAAAAGGTTTTACAAAAAAAAAGACGTATGCATGCCGTGCATGCCGGGATCGTACGATCCGTGTCTTTTACCCGGGGTTGGGGGAGGGCCGGGGGTAAAACGGTTGAGCCGGGGAGAAGAAGGGAAATACCTCGTCTTTCAAACCATAAAATTAAAACAGATATTTAATATTTGCAATAGCTTAATAATGTTTTATGGTCCAAAAGTTCAATTTAGGAGAGGGAAAAGGCTAAAATAAAGAAACCGCCTCATTTATGAAAAATAAGGCGGTTTCAGTGTTAAAGTTGACCGATCAGGATTCGAACCTGAACAGGCAGAACCAAAATCTGCAGTGCTACCGTTACACCATCGGTCAATACTTTTGGTTTCGGGTTGCAAAGATAAAACTATTTTTTTTTCGGTCAATTATTTTTTAAAAAATAATGCCTTCCCATAACATAAATACTCCCATTTCGTTAAATGTAATAATTCAGGTTAAGTGCTGTATTTTAGGTGTTTGTGAATGAATGTTAAAAACCGAAATTTTTACTTTGTTTTTTCATAACTTCGCAGGCGATTTAAAAACGGGCGCTTGCTTTTGGCCTGTTTAGTCCTCTTACCACAAAAATCCTTTGCGAACAATGGACGAAAAGTTGTACAAAAAGATCGACAACTACCTGGCCTGGGCGGCATTTGCCGTGGCAGCCCTCGTTTTTATGATGACCGTTGAGCCCACCGCCAGCTTCTGGGATGCCGGCGAACGCCTCTCGGTTTCTTACAAGTTGCAGATTGGCCACCCCCCGGGAGCCCCGCTCTACCAAATGATGGCCCGTATGTTTTCCCTGTTGGCCCTGGGCGATGTGAGCCGGGTGGCCTTCTGGATCAACGCCATGTCGGCATTCTTTGGAGCCCTTACGGTTAGCTTCTTGTTTCGTACCATCACCATATTGGCAAAAAAACTGATTGCCGTTACAGGTGAAGTGACCCGCGAAAAGGCCATCGCCATTTTCGGCAGCGGCTTTGTGGGTGCCATGGCCCTTACTTTTAGCGACTCTTTCTGGTTCACTGCCGTGGAAGCTGAAGTGTATGTCACCTCGCTTTTCCTTACTGCATTCGTTTTCTGGTCCATCCTTAAGTGGGAAGCCTCGGCCCACGAAAAAGATTCACTGAAATGGCTGGTGCTGATTGCTTATATCATTGGCCTTTCCATTGGGGTGCATATGCTCAACCTGCTGGCTATTCCTGCCATTGTTTTTGTGTATTACTTTAAGAAATTCGAACCCACTCCCAAAGGCATTATCATAACCGGTATTATTTCGGTTACGTTGCTTGGCTTTATCATGAGTGTGCTTATTCCGGGATTGCTCACCATCGACTGGTGGTTCGAAAGATTCTTTGTGAACACCCTCAGGCTGCCTTTCCATACAGGCACCATTGCTTTTTTTGTGGCACTCATTGGCGGCATTGCTTACGGCCTTTATTATACCCACAAGCATAAAAAAGTGGTACTCAACACCATTTTGCTGGCCTTTACTTTTATTGTGATCGGATATTCTTCGTTCTTTATGCTGGTGATCCGTTCCAATGCCCAGGTGCCCATCAACGAAAACGCCCCCAAGGATGCCCTGGCCATGAAGGCTTACCTTGGCCGCGAACAATACGGCTCCTGGCCGCTGTTGCACGGCCCTTATTACAACTCACCCATGATCGACGCCACCGATGGCCGTCCTGTATTTGGCAAGAACCGCGAAACCCGCCGTTATGAAGTGATCAATCCCCGCACTGGCGTGGAGCCGGTATATGATCCTGCCTTTACTACCATTTTTCCCAGGATGCACAGCAGCCGCCCGGCTATTCATGTGAGCGGCTACAAAAACTGGGGCAATGTGAAGGGCCGGCCCATTCGATTTACCAATCCCGAAGGGCGGGTTGAAGTGATTGAGAAGCCCACCTTTGGCGAAAACCTGCGTTTTTTCTTTGCTTACCAACTGGGGCATATGTACTGGCGGTATTTCATGTGGAATTTTGCCGGAAGGCAAAACGACATTCAGGGCCATGGAAGCCCGGTGGAAGGCAATTGGGTGAGTGGCATCAATTTTATCGATGCCGCCCGTCTGGGCCCACAGGATAACCTGCCCGACAGTATGTCGACAAACCGTGGTTACAACCGCTACTATATGCTGCCGTTGCTGCTGGGGATCATTGGCATGCTGTTTCAGCTGCGCCGCAGGCCCAACGACACCCTGGTGGTGGCCCTGCTGTTCTTCATGACCGGCATGGCCATTATCATTTACCTGAACCAAACACCTTACCAGCCTCGCGAGCGCGATTACTCATACATAGGTTCGTTTTATGCCTTCTCCATCTGGATTGGGCTTGGGGTGCTGAGCATTTACAACTTCCTTTCTAAAAAACTAAATGGACAACTGGCAGGCATTTCGGCCATTGTGATTGCCCTGCTGGCCGCTCCCGCGCTTTTGGCAAAGGATAACTGGGACGACCATGACCGCTCGGGCCGTTACCTTACCCGTGATGTGGCCATCAACTACCTGAATTCCTGCGCACCAAACGCCATTATCTTTACCAATGGCGACAACGACACCTTCCCGCTCTGGTATGTGCAGGAGGTGGAAGGCATACGTACCGACGTGAAAGTGGTGAACCTGAGTCTGCTCAATACCGACTGGTATATTAACAATATGATGCGGCGCAAAACCTACGATGCCGATCCGGTGCCCTTTAGCCTGGAGCCACGGCAGTATCGCGACGGCACGCGCGACTTCGTATATATGGTCGAAAACCCTAACCTCTCGGGCTACCAGGATTTGCGCAGCATTGTGCAGTTTGTGGGCAACGACGATCAGCGCACCCGCCTGCGTACCACACGTGGGTACGAAGATTATATTCCTACCAAGAATTTCCGCCTGCCGGTCGATGCCGCTAAAGTGTTAGCCAATGGTACGGTGGCCCCCGAAGATGCCCACCTGATCGTGCCCGCCATCGAATGGACCATCGACGAATTTGGCCTCAATAAAAACCACCTGATGGTGCTCGATTTTCTGGCCACCAACAATTGGGAGCGCCCCGTGTATTTTGCCATCACCACCGGCGGCGACTCGTATATGGGTCTCGAAGAGTACTTCCAGCTCGAAGGCATGGCTTACCGCCTGGTGCCCATTCGCACTCCCGACCTTGAAGGGCAGCCCGGGCGCATCAACACCCGCATCCTTTACGACAACATTATGAACAAGTTCGTGTGGGGCAATATTAACGATCCGAAGGTTTACCTCAATGAAGACCACCGCCGCCTCACCGTGAACTTCCGCAACATTATGCAGCGCCTGGCACATGCCCTGATTGAAGAAGAGAAGACCGACTCGGCAGTGGCCGTGCTCGACCTCGCCATGGAGCTGATGCCCGAAAACCAGGTGCCTTTCAACTACTTTAACCTGCTGCTGGCCGAAGCTTACTATTATGCCGATGAGCTCGAAAAAGCCGGTGCCATTACCCAGCGCCTGGTCGAGTTGTATTCGCAAGATCTGGAGTATTATTTCTCTATTACCGGGCCCAGGGCAAGCTTCCTTGAGCGCAACAAACAGGAAGCCCTGGCTGTGTTGCAGCGCATACAGTTTCTGGCAAGCGCCTATGAGCAAACCGAAATCTCAGAACAGGCAAAAGCAAGCTTCGATACGTATTACCAGCTATTCCTAAGGGGATTTTAAGCCCTGCCGCAAAATTTCTCTTGCATCCCTGTTTCAACACATTCTAATGTGCTAAAAAACAGGGATGTTTTTTTATTTATTGGGAAAAAAGTATTACTTTTGCGCAGAATATTGCAAAACGCCAATTTGTTGAGGGGGCAATTAAGTCCCCTCTTTCTATAGGTGCCATTGATATGATCGACAGCAAGAAAATTGAAACCATTGTTAACGAATACCTTGAAGGCTCAGAGAAGTTCCTGGTAAGCGTGAATGTGCGGCCCGGAAACCGGGTGCAGGTGCTGCTCGATGGCGAAAAAGGTATTAAAGTTGCCGATTGCGCCTTGCTGAGCAAGCACATTCAAACGTTCTTCGACCGCGACAAGGAAGACTTCGAAATGGAAGTGTCGTCGGTAGGCGTGGGTTCGCCCCTGAAAATGCTGCGGCAATACCACATTAATTTAGGCCGCAACATCATGGTGCTGGGGCATGACCTCAGGAAAACCCGTGGAAAACTGGTGGAAGTTAACGAGCAGGGTATTAAGCTCGAAAAAGAAGGTGCTGGAAAAAAGAAGAAAAAAGATCAGACCGAAGAAGACAAGTTTGTCTTTTTTGCTTTTAAAGACATAAAGGAAGCCAAAATTCAGGTTTCTTTCAGCTAGGACTGTTTTAACAAACACAGGTATAACAAGTAACTGACAGTATGAACATGGAAAGTATTAATTTGGTTGAGTCGTTTTCCGAGTTTAAGGAATTTAAGAATATTGACCGCTCTACCATGATGCTGATCCTCGAGGATGTTTTTCGCAACATGCTCATGAAGAAGTATGGATCGGCTGATAATTTTGACATCATTGTAAATATAGACAAGGGCGACCTGGAGGTGTGGCACAACCGGGTTATTGTGGAAGATGGCGAGGTAGAAGACCCCAGTGCCGAAATAGCATACTCGGAAGCCATTAAAATTGAACCCGACTTCGAGATAGGTGAAGAAGTGTCCGAGCCTGTGAAGATGGCCGACTTTGGCCGCCGCGAAATTTTGGCTATCCGCCAGAACCTGGCTTCCAAAATCCTTGAGCTGGAAAAAGACAGCGTGTACAAAAAATACATGGAGCGCGTAGGCGACCTGATCACTGCCGAGGTTTACCAGGTTTGGAAAAAAGAAATACTGGCCCTCGACGACGAAGGTATTGAGCTGATTCTGCCCAAAACCGAGCAGATCCCTTCCGACTTTTTCCGCAAGGGCGACTCCGTGCGTGCAGTAGTGTCGCGCGTGGAAAACAAGAATAATAACCCGCTCATTATCCTTTCGCGTACTTCGCCGGTGTTCCTCGAGCGCATGTTCGAACAGGAAGTACCCGAAGTGTTCGACGGCCTTATTACCATTAAAAAAATCGTACGTGTGCCTGGCGAACGCGCAAAGGTAGCCGTCGAGTCATACGACGATCGTATTGACCCGGTTGGCGCCTGCGTGGGAATGAAAGGCTCAAGGATTCATGGTATAGTGCGCGAATTGCGCAACGAAAACATCGATGTGATAAACTATACAACCAACCCCAACCTCTACATTACCCGCGCCCTGAGTCCCGCCAAGATCAACTCCATTACCCTTGACGAAAAAAACAAGCGCGCTGAAGTGTTCCTTAAGCCCGACCAGGTTTCCCTGGCCATTGGAAAGGGTGGTTTTAACATTAAACTGGCTGGCCTGCTTACCGGCTACGAAATCGATGTGTATCGCGATACGGATGTGGAAACCGAAGATGTGGACTTGATGGAATTCACTGACGAAATAGAACAGTGGGTCATCGACGAATTTAAGAATATAGGTTGCGATACCGCCAAGAGCGTGCTCAACCTAAGTGTGGAAGACCTGGTGAAGCGCACTGACCTGGAAGAAGAGACCATTCTGGAGGTTATGCGGATACTAAAAGCAGAATTCGAATAAATTATTTAATTTTGCAAGATTTTTCGCCGGCTTCGATTTTTTGAAAACCTAAACCTGAATATGACTGAAGGTATTGTATTAAAACGTTTAAGTAAAGTTGCAAAGGAATTCAATATTGGTACTTCTACCATTATCGAGTTTCTGGGCAAAAAAGGTATTTCCCTGGAGAACAACCCCAATACCAAAATCCCGGTGAATGCCTATGAATTGTTGTATAAGGAATTTCAGCAAGAAAAAAAGCTAAAAGAAGACACCCTTGGCAAAGGCTTGCAACCCGTTGTACGCACGCCTGTTTCCATTGAGGGGCCAAAAGATTCTCGTGAAGCCGAAAAGTCAGGTTTAGCCAAAGAAGAAGCCGAAGAAAAGGAACTTTTCATTAAGGACAATAAGCCGGTATCTGAGCCACAACCCGTAAGGGAAGAAGTCAAACTTCCCGGACCAAAGATTGTAGGCAAGATCGAAGAAAAGAAACCGGCAGAAGAGAAGCCCGCTGAACCACCCAAGGAAGAGCCTGCTTCCGAAAAGCCAGCCGCTCCAGTGGCAGAGGTGCCTGCAGAGGAACCCAAGGTAACTGAAGAACCAAGGGAAAAGAATGGACTGAAGGTGATAGGCAAAATGGACCTGGAATCTACCCGGCCAGCCCACACCAAAAGCAAGAAAAAGAAAGAACCTTCCGAAACGCCAATACCAGAGGCAAAAGATCAGGTAACCGAGGCAGAAAAGCCGGTGCAGCCCAAGGAAGAGAAGCCTGCCGAGCCTGAAGCACCTGCTGCCAAGCCCGAAGAAAAGAAAAGCGAAATTTATAAGCCCGAGCGCGCCAAACTCGCAGGGCCTACCATCGTTGGCACCATTCAACTGCCCGAACAAAAGCAGAGCGAAAAGAAACCGGTTGCCTCCTCCACCGACCCCAACAAATCGAAGCGTCGCAAGCGCAAGCGCATCAATAAGAAGGAAAAAACCGGAGAGGTGGATGTGAGTGCCACCCAAACCGACAAGGGTGCACGTCCCGATCAGGCCAAGTCGAAAAGACCCCCGCGCCGCGATCATATCAAGACCGAAGTTTCTGATGAGGAAATCCAGCGTCAGGTGCGCGAAACCCTGGCTGCCCTTAGTAGTGGCGGTGGGAAATCAAAGGGTTCGAAGCATCGCCGGACTAAAAGGGACATCTTTGAGAAGAAGCGCGAGAAAGAAATTGAACGCGAAACATCAGAAGAAACAGTACTGAAGGTCACGGAGTTTATCCCTGCCTCGGAGCTGGCCAATATGATGAATGTGAGCGTAAATGAGGTCATTGCCACCTGCATGAGCCTGGGCTTGTTCGTGTCAATAAATCAGCGTCTCGATGCCGAAACTATTACCATTGTTGCCAGTGAGTTTGGTTTCGATGTGGAGTTTGTTGGCCTCGACGAGCAAAAAGATATTGAAGAAGAAGAAGACCGCGAAGAAGACCTTCGTGCGCGCGCACCCATTGTTACGGTAATGGGGCACGTCGACCACGGGAAAACCTCGCTGCTCGACCGTATTCGCCATACCAACGTAATTGCCGGCGAAGCCGGTGGTATTACCCAGCATATCGGAGCCTATTCTGTGGTCCTCGACGCCGGGAAAACCATTACTTTCCTCGACACCCCTGGTCACGAAGCCTTTACGGCAATGCGTGCCCGCGGTGCAAGGGTTACCGACGTTGCTATTATTGTGGTGGCCGCCGACGACAATGTAATGCCCCAGACTGTGGAAGCCATTAACCACGCCCAGGCTGCCAACGTACCCATTGTTTTTGCCATTAATAAAATTGATAAGCCCTCAGCCAATCCCGAAAGGGTGAAGGAAGAGCTGGCCAAGCTCAATGTGCTGGTTGAAGACTGGGGCGGAAAGTATCAGAGCCAGGAAATCTCTGCCAAGTCAGGTACCAATGTAGAGCTGCTGCTCGAAAAAGTATTGCTAGAAGCCGAGTTGCTCGACCTTAAAGCCAACCCTTTCCGCAGGGGTTCCGGAACCGTGATAGAGTCTTCGCTCGACAAGGGCCGCGGTTACCTAGCCACCGTGCTTGTACAGAATGGCTCAATGAAGGTAGGCGACATTGTGGTGGCCGGTGTGCACCACGGAAAGATCAAAGCCATGTTCAACGAACGCGGCGCGCGCATCAATGAGGCTGGCCCCGCCAGCCCGGTGCTGATCCTTGGCCTCGATGGCGCACCACAGGCAGGCGACACTTTTCATGTGATGGAAAACGAAAGCGACGCCAAAACCGTTACCAACAAGAGGCACCAGATTTATCGCGAGCAGGGTCTGCGTACACAGAAGCATATTACTCTCGACGAGATCGGACGCCGCATTGCCATTGGCGACTTCAAGGAACTGAATATTATCGTGAAGGGCGACGTGGATGGATCGGTGGAAGCACTGGCCGACTCGCTGCTTAAACTTACCACCGAAGAAGTGCAGGTCAATATTATTCACAAGGCTGTTGGTCCGATTACTGAAGGCGACGTGCTGCTGGCCTCTGCCTCCAATGCCGTGATCATCGGCTTCCAGGTTAGGCCCTCTATGGCCGCCCGCAAGCTGGCCGAGAATGAGCAAATCGATATCAGGCTATACAGCGTAATCTACAACGCCATCAACGAAATCAAATCGGCAATCGAGGGTATGCTCTCGCCCGAAATTGAGGAAAAGATCGTTGCAAACCTCGAAGTCAGGGATGTCTTCAAAATCACCAAGGTGGGCACCGTGGCCGGTTGTATGGTGCTCGATGGCAAAATTCACCGCAACTCCACCATTCGTCTGATTCGCGACGGCATTGTGGCTTATACCGGAAATCTTGGTTCGCTTAAGCGCTTTAAGGACGATGTGAAGGAGGTCTCGGCCGGGTACGAATGCGGCCTTAACATCGACCGCTTCAACGACCTGAAGGTAGGCGACATTATTGAAGCCTTCGAGGTGATCGAAATTGCCAGGAAACTGAGCTAATATATTTTTGATGTAAAGCGCGGCTGCCAGTTTCCACACAGGTCGCCGCCTTTTTTATGCCCTTTCGGGAAATTTTTTATAAATTCAACAAAAAATTTTCGCCATGACCGGATTAAAAATAAACCTGGCAAAAGCCAGCAACTTTGTCAGCGACAATGAAATTGCCCTTTTCAAATCGGAAATTGAACTGCACCGCTCCAAAATATACAATAAGACGGGTGCTGGTAACGACTTCCTGGGCTGGGTCGATCTGCCCTCTGCAATTACCAACGATCTGCTGGCGCAGATAGAGGGCGATGCCCGCAAAATGCAAGAGCAATCGGAGTTGGTAGTGGTTTGTGGCATAGGAGGCTCCTATCTGGGCGCTCGTGCCGTGATCGATGCCCTGGCCAGCCCATTTTCTGCCCTGCAAACCAAACAGGAACGCAAGGCACCCCTGGTAATCTATGCCGGGCACCAACTCGATGAGGACTATATGGTGCATTTGCTAGAGCTGCTCAACAAAAAAGACTACTCTGTAATTGTCATCAGCAAGTCGGGCACCACCACCGAGCCGGCAGTGGCCTTCCGGCTGCTAAAGAGCCATTTGGAAAAGAAATACGGTGAAGTGGGTGCCGCTGAAAGGATCTTTGCCGTTACTGATGCCTCAAAAGGTGCATTGAAAAAACTGGCCACCGCAAAAGGTTACAGCACCTATGTCATCCCCGACGATGTGGGTGGTCGCTTCTCGGTGCTTACTCCTGTAGGGCTGCTTCCTGTTGCAGTTGCAGGTGTCGACATCAGGCAGCTGGTGGCGGGCGCAAAAGCCATGGAAGAATTTCTGAAAAAGGAAGACCGCTTCGACCATAACCCGGCCGCGCTGTATGCCATTGCACGCAATATTCTTTACCGAAAGGGAAAAACCACCGAGATATTGGCCAGCTACAACCCCTCACTCAGTTTCGTGGTGGAATGGTGGAAACAGCTCTATGGTGAGAGCGAAGGCAAGGACCAGAAAGGCATTTTCCCGGCTGGGGTAGGCTTCACCACCGACCTGCACTCCATAGGCCAGTATATTCAGGATGGCTTGCGCAATCTTTTTGAGACGGTGCTGACCATAGAAACTTCCCGCCAAGAGCTGGAAATTCCAGTTGATCCTGACGATCTGGATGGTTTGAATTTCCTTGCGGGAAAGCGCATTGGCGAAGTTAACCGAATGGCCAGCCTTGGTACGATGATTGCCCACGTCGATGGCGAAGTTCCCAACCTGGAGGTAATTATTCCGAGCCTCGATGCCTGCCACCTGGGTGAACTCATTTATTTCTTCGAAATGGCCTGTGCCATCAGCGGCTACATTCTGGAGGTAAACCCCTTCGACCAGCCGGGCGTGGAAGCCTATAAGAAAAACATGTTTGCCCTGCTCGAAAAACCCGGTTTCGAAAAAGAAACCCAAGAGATCAGGAAGAGGTTGTAAAGGTTTGGGGTTCGGGGTTCAAGGTTCCGGGTTGACTTTCCGACTGACGACTGATGACTGATAACTTTCCTATCCGTTCTTTTTATTGTAGCACGTTCGGCACAGGGGTTCGTAGGCTTCGGTTTCGCCCAGCACCACCAGCTTTTCGCTAACAACTGTGCGGTGTGAGTATTGTGCCAGGGTGCCGCATTCCACACATACGGCATGCACCTTGGTAATATATTCGGCCATTGCCAGCAGCGCAGGCATGGGCCCGAAAGGCTTGCCCTTGAAGTCCATATCGAGGCCTGCCACAACAACGCGTATGCCGGCATTGGCAAGTTGGTTGCACACGTGGGGGAGCTCCGGATCGAAAAACTGGGCTTCATCAATACCCACTACATCCACATCATTGGCAAGCAAAAGAATGTTTGAGGAGGAGGGAACCGGCGTGGACATAATTTCGCGGGCATCGTGCGACACCACTTTCTCTTCGTCGTAGCGGATGTCGATGGCCGGCTTGAAGATCTCCACCTTCAGGCGTGCAATCTTTGCTCGCTTCAGCCGGCGGATCAGCTCTTCGGTCTTGCCTGAAAACATGCTGCCGCAAATGACCTCTATCCAGCCACGGCGTCGCGAACGATCTATGTCATTTTCAAGAAACATGCAGCGTTTTTCTTTAATCTTTGTTACCTTTATGCGAATTTTTCTGCCCGGCAGGCACAAAAATAAACATAAACTTTACACCATCCAGTATTGATTTTGATCTAAGTTTTTTGTAGAACCTTTTCTGTTTTTCCTTATGCACCAAGAGATAAAAGACCGTATTATTCATTTGCTTGAAGAAATTGTGGAGCGTGCCCATGCCATCAATCAGCAAACCAGCCAGCACACTGACCTTGAGATAGACCTTGTTATGGAAGACCTTCGTCTGCTCTATCGTGAGTTTGATATCCTCCGCCGCCGGCAGCAAAGTACTTTTGAGAAACCTGAGGCACAAGCCCGGCAGGCAGCGCCTGTTGTCGAAACTCCAAAATTTGAGCCGGAGCCTGAGGTGCCTGCAGAAGAACAGCCCGTTGAAAAACCCCTTGAGGAGGCAGATGCTGAAATTTCTGCAGAAGCAACTCCTGAAACCCATCCAGAAACACAAACTCCCGCCGAGCCTGAGACTGAATCTGAGCCTGAACCTGAATCCGCTGTTGAGCCGACCAGCCTGAAACCTGAACCTCAGCCTGAGCCCGATCCTGTCGAACATTCCGAACCGAAGGCACACAAAAAGCCGGAGGTAAGCAACGGGCCCCGTTCGCTGTTCGACCTGTTTTCGGCACAAACTACCGGCTCCAGCGTGGGCGAGCGGCTGGCAAGTGAAGACAACTCATTGCACAAGCGTATCGTGGCGCAGAAAGAGGACCGGAGTATCGGTGCCCGCCTGCAAATGACCCCGGTATCAAACCTGAAGGATGCCATTGGGGTGAATGAAAAGTTTTTGTTTATCAACGAACTTTTTGGAGGAAACATTCAGGTTTACAATGAGTCTGTTGCGCGCCTCAATGAGTTTGGCAACATGCACGAAGCCTTCGACTACCTTAACGAGCTCAATGACCTTCTGGGATGGGATGAGAAGCGCTCGGCCCAAACCATTGAGAAGCTGGCCAATTTTGTTCAGCGGCGTTATATGGAGCGATAGTCCTGTAATTTTTCCGGAAAAATGTCGAAGCTTTTTATCATACCCACGCCCATTGGTAATTTGGAGGATATGACCTTGCGGGCTATTCGCATATTGGGAGAGGTTGACCTGCTGCTGGCCGAAGACACCCGCACCACCGGAAAGCTGCTTCAGCATTACAACATTAAAGTGCCCATGATGGCCCACCACCTGCACAACGAGCACAAAACCCTGCCAAGCCTTATTGCCAAACTGAAGTCGGGTATGCGTATTGCCATGGCCAGCGACGCGGGAACACCGGCCATTTCCGACCCCGGCTTTTTGCTGGTTCGGGAATGCATTCGACAGGGGATAGAGGTGGAGTGCCTTCCGGGCGCCACGGCATTTGTGCCTGCGCTCGTCAATTCGGGCCTGCCCAACGACCGCTTTTGTTTTGAGGGGTTTATTCCACAGAAAAAAGGTCGCAGCACCCGCCTTGCAACCCTGGCAGCCGAAACCCGTACCATGGTGTTTTACGAATCGCCCCACCGTTTGGTAAAGACCTTAAAGACTTTTGCTGAGGTGTTCGGACCCGATAGGCAGGCAAGCGTTTCGCGCGAGCTCAGCAAGCTGCACGAGGAAAACGCCAGGGGCACCCTGCAGGAGCTGGTGACTCATTTTGAGAAGGGTACGGTAAAAGGGGAGATTTGCATTGTGGTGGCTGGTGCTGGCCACAAAGAGAAATCCGAACCTGAAGAGCAGGACTAGTCGTCGAGTTTGAGCACCGCCATGAAGGCCTGCTGAGGCACTTCCACGTTTCCGATCTGGCGCATGCGTTTTTTACCCTTCTTTTGTTTTTCGAGCAACTTTCGCTTTCGGGTAATATCACCACCGTAACATTTTGCCGTAACGTCTTTGCGCAGCGCTTTCACCGTTTCGCGGGCAATTACCTTGGAGCCAATGCCTGCCTGAATAGCTATGTCGAACTGCTGGCGGGGGATTAGCTGACGCAGCTTTTCGCAAATGCGTTTTCCAAAGTTGTATGAGTTTACACGGTGAATCAGGGCAGAGAGAGCATCCACCGGGTCTCCGTTAAGCATAATGTCGAGCCTTACCAGGTCGGAATGCCTGTAGTCGCTGGGGTGATAGTCGAAAGAGGCATACCCCCTGGAGATAGTCTTCAGGCGGTCGTAAAAATCGAATACGATCTCGGCCAGGGGCATCTCGAAAGTCATTTCCACACGGTCAGTGGTAAGGTATACCTGGTTTTTTACAATGCCACGCTTGTCGAGACAAAGCGACATGACTGCCCCTATGAATTCTGATTTGGTAATGATCTGGGCCACAATAAAGGGTTCTTCGATATAGTCGAGCACGTTGGGGCCGGGCAGGTCGGAAGGGTTGTTAACTATCACCATTTCGCCCTTGGTGGTAAAAGCATGATACGAAACGTTGGGCACGGTGTTGATCACCGTCATGTTGAATTCCCTTTCAAGGCGTTCCTGCACAATTTCCATATGCAGCATGCCCAGAAATCCGCAGCGGAAACCAAAGCCCAGGGCCGCCGACGACTCGGGTTCGTAGGTAAGCGAGGCATCGTTGAGCTGCAGTTTTTCCATGGCTGTGCGAAGCTCCTCAAAATCATCTGTCTCAACCGGGTAAATGCCGGCAAAAACCATGGGCTTCACGTTCTCAAAACCCTGGATCGCTTGCTTCACCGGACGCTTCACATGAGTAATGGTGTCGCCCACCTTTACTTCGCGGGCATCCTTAATGCCGGAAATGATATAACCCACATCGCCGGCCGAGATGACCGGCTTTGGCACCTGGGCCAGCTTAAGTACACCCACCTCGTCGGCATCGTATTCGTGCCGGGTGTTCATAAACTTCACCCGTTCGTTGCTGCGTATCTCGCCGTTCATTACCCTGAAATATGCTATGACTCCCCTGAAGGGATTGTAAACCGAGTCGAAAATAAGGGCTTCCAGGGGGGCTTCGGGATCGCCTTTTGGTGCAGGAATACGCTTTACAATGGCTTCGAGAATGGCATCCACCCCATAACCGGTTTTACCACTGGCAGGGATGATGTCGTCGTGGTCGCAACCAATCAGGTCCACGATCTGGTCGGCCACCTCTTCGGGCATGGCACCAGGCAGGTCCATCTTGTTTAGGACAGGAATGATGACCAGGTCGTGGTCGAGGGCCAGGTAAAGGTTGGAAATGGTTTGTGCTTCAATGCCCTGTGAGGCATCTACAATAAGCAGGGCGCCTTCGCAGGCTGCAATGGAGCGCGACACCTCATAGCTGAAGTCGACATGCCCCGGCGTATCGATAAGGTTCAGTTTGTATAGCTGCCCTTCAAACTCATGATCCATCTGAATGGCATGACTTTTTATGGTGATACCGCGCTCACGTTCAAGATCCATATTGTCGAGCAACTGGTCTTTAAAGTCCCTGTCGTTTATGGTTTTGGTGGTCTGAAGCATACGGTCAGCCAGGGTGCTTTTCCCGTGGTCGATATGGGCAATAATACAAAAATTCCTTATGTTTTTCATAGCCTGCAAAATTACAATTAAAAAACCATATTTTTTTTAATTTTGGAGATTACGGATTGCATAAAATAAAACACTAAGTTTAACCGTATTTATCAATGAAAACCAATGCGCCGTATTGCTTCACCGGTGCAAACAAAACACGCTGCATGCTTCATATCCGATTTTTTCTGTTTTCTTTTCTTTTTGCTTTAACCCTTGCGGGATTTTCCCAGGTAAACTTTCCCATAAATGTGCATAATGGCCAAACGGTGGAGACATGCTCAGGAACCTTTTCCGATAGTGGCGGCAATTTTCAGACACCTTATGGATCTAACGAAGATTTCTCAGTAACTTTTTGCAGCAGCAATGCCTTGCAGCCTGTGCTGGAAATTTCTTTCGGGCAGTTCCAGCTTGGAAACGGAGATGTGCTTTATGTCTACGATGGATCCAATGATTCAGCACCTTTGCTTTGGGAAGCCACTGGCAGCCAGTTGCAGGGCCACAGTGTGTATGCTTCCGATGGCTGCCTGCATTTCCGTTTTGTGTCTTCGCCTTCAGAACAGGGCAATGGTTGGCTGGCTTCGATGCAGTGCCTGAGCCTTTGCGAAACTTTTGTGGCAACCATTAACCCCGCTTCCGGCACCTTTGACTATTGCCCCGGGGCTGGCCAGGTCGATTTCAGCGGATCAGCTTCTTACCTGCCCGAAAATGTTTCTTTTAATCCTTCACAAGTTACCTTCCAGTGGTTTCTGGATGGCATGCAGGCAACCGGCCCAAATTTTTCAACCACCATTACTGATCCCGGCGCCTACCCCTTGACCCTTACCGCCACCGATCCGGCGAATGGGTGCGATGCCTCAATCACCGAGGTGATCAAACTGGGCACCTTCCCCAGTTTTGATGGAACCATTGCTACCGTCGATACCGCCTGCTCGGGCGAGACCTTTTCGCTGGTTGGAATTGCCACGCCCACCATATGGACAGGATTCCCCACCTCGGTAAACGAAACCGTGGCCATCCCCGATGGTACTGGCGAAATTTACGAGTCGTCGCTGGTTTTCGATATCTTCGGGGAGGACGATATCATTCTGTCAGCAATTGATGTGGACCGGATTTGCCTCAATATAGAGCATGCCGTTAACGGGCAATTGCAATTTGAGCTGGAATGCCCCAGCGGCAACCGCATTACCCTAAAGGAATACGGAACCGGAGCCGCCAACCTTGGCGAACCCGTAATCTGGGACAACACCACACCTGGCCTGGGGTACAATTATTGCTTCTCGAGCGAACCGGCCTATGGTACCATGGGTCAAACCGCACCCTTGTTTCATGAATACACAGACCAGGCGGGTAACTATTACTTCAATGCGGCCTATCTGCCAGCAGGCCTGTATACGCCCGACGAAAACCTCAATGCCCTGGTGGGCTGCCCACTAAACGGCGAATGGACGCTTAGGGTAAAAGACCAGGTGCCGGGCGACAACGGTTTTATTTTCAGCTGGAGTCTTTTTTTCAAGGAAGGGTTTTATCCCGATTCACTTATCTTTTTCCCGGAAATAGTGCAGCGCAGATGGTATAAGGAAAACACGCCACTTCAGGGCAACCCGGTGGCTGTGTCGGTGGAAGAGACCGGAAACCATAGCTTCCGGTTCGAGGTTACCGACAACTTTGGCTGCACCTTCGATACCACACTGGTGGTGTATGTAAGGCCGCTGCCAGAAGCCGAAATTCTTTCCGAACTAGAACTGCCCATTTGCGAAGGCGATTCAACCCTGCTTACCGTTTCGCCCATCAATAACGTGATGCCTGACTGGTCATTTCAGTGGTCGTTCAACAATGTGGAAATTCCCGGCGCAGTGTATGACACACTTATGGCAAAGAATCCCGGCATATACATGGTGCAGGTTACGGATGAAGAGACCGGATGCTTTGACTTTTTCGACATTTCGGTGACCGAACAGAATTGCGAGCTGACCATACCCAATGTTTTTACTCCCAATGGCGATGGCATAAACGACTATTTCGAAATCCTGAACCTGGAATATTACCAGGCCCAGATGGTCATTTTTAACCGTTGGGGAAAAAAGGTGTTTGAGCATTCTGACTACTACAACAACTGGTGGGATGGCCGCGATGCCCCTGATGGCACCTATTTTTATGTGCTCACATACACCCGTGGCGATGAGCGCAGAACGGCGGAAGGGGTTATCACCATCGTTCGCTGACAAAACGGCCGGTTTTTTACCCCGTGGTTTTCTGACAATTTGGAGGTTTTTTTGTTAATCCTCTAAAGGGCATAAATTTTGACCACTTATGCCGCAGCTATCAGTATGCCCAAACAAAAAAGATAAACATGCTTCACCAAAAGGTTTTACAGGAATACCGCAATATAGTCAACTTGTTGCATGCCCGCCAGGTTTATGACGCCATGCAGCGCCTTCGCTTGCTGGTAAAGGAAACGCAAAAGGAATTTATTAACGACCGGCTCGATAACCTTTTGGAGACCTACCGTAACATTCTTAAGCATTCATTTGCGGCCACCCACGATCCCGAGCGCGAAAAGGTTTATCATTACCTGATTCGCAGCCTGCTCGAGATGGCCGATGAGCTCAAGGAAATTTTGCTTACCGATGCCCGAAGTAACAATACCTACCAGATTAAAAATGCCCTGGGGCGTGAACGACGCCTCGAACGCCGCGAGGCACTGGCTTATCTGGAGCAGCTTACCTTCGACAAGCAGCTCTCGGGCTTGCTTCAGGAAGTGAATGTTGCCGATAGCAAGCAGATGCCTTTGCGCGAAGAGGCATTGGTAAAGATTTTCAATATTATTTGGCTTACCGACAAATACACTGATGCCGAAATGGAGCTGCTCAATGCGGCCTGTGACTCCGAAAAGCTGCCCTGGCACGACAAGGCGTTGTTGGTGAGTGCCCTTACCCTGAGCCTGCTGCGCTATTTCGATGTGAGCAAATTCATGATACTGTTTCGATTTGCCGAAAAGAAGGAAGAACTCGTGTGGGAGCGTGCAATGGTGGGATTGTTTGTGGCCTTTCTCAAGTACAACGATCGTTTTTACCTATATCCTGTATTGGAAGAAAAAACCCTTGCCTTTCGCGAGTTCCCGGATATTGAAAAGCATATCGAGGCCATCGTTATTCAGTTCACCAAGTCGAGGGAAACCGAGAAGGTGCGTCGCAAATGGGAAGAAGAGATTATGCCTGCCATGCTTAAAATGAGACCAAAAATTGAAGAAAAGCTGGAGCTGGACCAAATATTCAAGGAAGAGTTTGGTGAGGAGAAAAACCCCGACTGGGAAACAGTTTTTGAAGATGCACCCGGGCTGCTCGACAAATTGCAGGAATTCACCGAGATGCAGCTCGAGGGCATGGATGTGTTTATGAGTGCGTTTTCGCAACTCAAAGGTTTCCCCTTTTTCCGGGAAATCAGCAACTGGTTTGTGCCTTTTTATTTTGAAAACGAGGCCATTCATACCAGCCTTGGAGCAGGCAGCGGGCAAACCGACCTGACCCCTTTGGTGCAAAAGCTCGAAAACAGCTATTTCATGTGCAACAGCGATAAATACTCGTTTTGCCTCAACCTGGCCATGGTGCCCGAGCAGCAAAAGGCCATGATGCTCAATATGCTCAGCAACGAAATGAGCAGTTTCTCAGAGATTGAGCAGGACGAAAGCCTGCTCAACAGCTTTGCTGTTACTAAAAGCATTTATACCCAGTATTTTCAGGACCTGTATCGTTTTTTTAAGATTCACCCCTGGCGTCAGGAGTTTGATGATATTTTCGACCTTGGTGTCGATTTGTACGACACCGCATTCGTGAAGCACCTGGTTTGGGGCCAGAAAACCATTAGAAATATTGCCGAGCTGTTTTTCGACAAAAAATTCTACGCTGATGCCCTGAAGGTTTATCTCGGAATTCTTGAGAACGACAAAAGCAATATTGAGCTTTTCGAAAAAATAGCTTACTGCTACGAAAAAGAGGGGCAGTTCGACAAGGCCTATGACTATTACCTGAGAGCCGACCTGATCAACTCCGATCGCCCCTGGATCATGCGCAAGCTGGCCTTTTGCAGCAAATATCTGAACCAATGGGAAAATGCCCTGCGCTATTACCGCCAGGTGGAAAAAGCTGAACCCGACGACCTGAAGGTGCAAGCCAATATCGGGCAATGCCTTGTGCATCTGGAGCGCTACCAGGAAGCCCTCGATTATTACTTTAAAATTGAAGTGCTGGCACCCGAAAATCACCGCATCCGCCGTCCCCTGGCATGGTGCTCATTCCTTATCGGGAAATTCGATACTGCGCAGGATTACCTGGAGCGCCTGCTGGCCAACGATCCCAACAACCCACACGACCTCGAAAACCTTGGCCATGTGCTTTGGTGCCAGGGAAAATCCGAAGAGGCGCTGAAATACTATCGTCAGAGTTTGGATGCCATGGGGAGCTTCTCTGACTTTAAAACGTCGTTTAATGAGGACCGCAAACATCTGGAAAACTTCGGGATAAGCCAGTTCGATATGGACCTGATGCTCGATTTCATTAAAATGAGTGAAAGCTGATAATATTTTTATTTTTTTTAATCATTAATTTTATTTGATTAATTGTTTTTCTTGATCATTTCGTTTTGTTTAATCATCAATCATTAATCATCAATCATAATTTATTCACGGTCAACGCAGCGTTTGCATCGGTTTTGCCGTCTACTATTTGTAAGAATACTCAAAGTGTTTTTGGCAAAAAGTTCTTTACATTTTGAATGGTTTTAAATACCATTAGACCTGTTTCTTTACAGCGGAAATTTCTCCTTTTATATATTTTCCGTTTTCAGGTTTTGTATGCGTTTCAGGGGTACACGGTAATGGCCGCACCAACTTTTCCCGGGCTTTTGTTCGGGCAAAGAAGCTGCAAACAACATTAACCAAACAACTAACCCGCGGCCATTTCCCTGAAACCTTTTCCACACGGCTTGTTTTCCCTATAATTCATAAGTACATTTCCGCAAGGGCCAGGTTTCCCTCCTGGTCTGTCGCGGGATTGTTTTATTCCGGTGCTACTGAATCCAGGCGCAACCCGGCTTTGGGTAAGGTGCTGAAAATCATTTTGCCCATACGTTCTTTGATATTTGAAAACGATTTTTTTTCAGGGTTTGTCAATTTACAGGATTTCTTATCTTTGTTTTTGGCTAAAGAATTCATTTGGTGGATTCCCTGAAAAAAATCATAAAAGGTTGTCTTAAAAACAATAAGGCCGACCAGTATAAGTTGTACACCCACTTCTCAAAAAAGATGTACGGGGTGTGCCTTCGTTATGCCGGTAGCCACGACGAAGCCCAGGATATTCTCCAGGAGGGCTTCATAAAGGTTTTTGAGAAACTCCATACCCTCAGGGATCAGCGTAGCCTGGAAGGGTGGATCAAGCGAATCATAATCCGCACTGCCATTGAAAAATACCGCGAACGTATTTATCACCTTTCGGTTGACGATCTCAATGAAAACGGCCACCACGCAGAGGACAACAGCGGGCCTGAAAAACTGGGCCTTGGTGAGTTGCTCAACCTGATACAGTTGTTGCCCGATCAGTACCGTCTGGTTTTTAACCTTTCGGTACTTGAAGGGATGAACCATAAAGAAATTGGCGAGTTGCTTGGAATTTCTGAATCTACCTCGCGCTCCAACCTGTCGAGAGCCCGCACCATTTTGCAGGAATGGATTGTTAGGGAACAAAAAATTGTAGAAAGAGCTATTTGATTGCTGACATGGTTATTGAGAATAAGAGTTTTGATGAGAAGATAAGAGATGCCTTCGCCGATTTTGAAGCGAGGCCTCCTGCCCATGTCTGGTATGGCATTTCGCTGGGCATGCCCCAGCCTGCTCCACGCCGTTTTGCACCTCTGTTGTATAAGGTAGCCGCCGGGCTGGCCTTATTGCTGGTAAGTTCTCTGTCCTTTTGGTTTCTCACCTTTCTGCCTTACGGCGAAGTGCCCGGGCTTGCCTCCGAAAATATTCTGCCTGATGCCGGTTTGGTTACTGATCTGACCTTTACCGAAGGAACTGTGGTGACCACACCAGTTGTTCTTTCTGCTGAAACCCCTGTCAGTGCTGCCCCAATGGCTGATGAAGTGACAATACAGGCCCCTGTCAAATTTTCTTCACCTAACTCCTTGCTTGCTTCCCTTCCGGGGAAACAACCTTCATTGCAAAAGGCAGCTACCAATTATCAGCAGGAAACTTTTCCCCAGGAGCAGCAATCTTCATTGCTGGCCCTCGAAAGCAAAGGCATTGATTTTTCTTTTCTTACCCTGGGTGTGCATATTGCCCCCCAATACAGCTTCCGTCACTTGGCAAAACCTTCAGAAATTGACAATGGCGGCATTCCTTTCGAAAACCTTGAAAGTCCGCTTTTCTCATTTAATGTTGGTTTTTCGGCCAATGCGAGAATCCGGCCATGGCTTAGCCTGCAAACAGGCTTGAACTACAGCACCATGGGGCAGTTTGTTAATGACATCGTGGCTTTCTCTCACCCGTTTAACCTGCCTTTGTTTGAACTCGACCGCAATACAAACTTCGGGCATCCTCAAACTATAATAACTTCCCAGGGCAATATACGATTAAGCGAACCCAGTTTATTCTTTGCGGATGTGGAGTCATACCGGGTCATTACCAACAAGCAGTATTTTGCTGATGGTGACCCCAAAAACCTGTCGATGCGCGATTTTGGCATCAGTCAGTATTTCACTTTCCTGGAGGTGCCCCTTGTGGCACATGTTAGGGTTCTTGAGTTGCAGCATGCTGAGTTGCACGTAAAGGCCGGTGGCTCCATGAACTATCTGATGGGCAATGAAGTTTTCCTGGGCCGGAAAACCATGTCGAAACCTATTGGTGAGACCTATGGGCTGAGGAAGTTTAATTTTTCGGCTCTTGGCGGATTTGTTCTTAATGTGCCTCTTAACAAAAGCCTGAACCTTACCATTGAGCCTACCGCCCAGATGTTTGTAATGCCCATGGTGCGAGACCAGCTGATGATTGGCCGCGCCCTTCCTTTCCAGTATTCGGTATTTACAGGAATTACCTACGGTTTCTGATTTCCCCGCCGGAATCCGGTCCAGTTTACAGCCAGCCCGCCTTGGCTGGTTTCGCGATAGGAGGCTTTCATGTCGAGGCCGGTTTCTTTCATCGTTTTTATGACATCGTCAAACGAGATGCGGTGCTTTCCATCGGATAACAGCGCATAGGTGGCGCATTCCCAGGCCCTGACGGCCGCCATAGCGTTGCGCTCTATGCATGGTATCTGCACCAGTCCGTTTACCGGGTCGCAGGTGAGGCCCAGGTGGTGCTCCATACCCATTTCGGCAGCATATTCTACTTGCAGGGGCGAACCGCCCAGCAGTTGCACCGCAGCACCCGCTGCCATGGAGCAGGCCGCGCCGATTTCGCCTTGGCAGCCTACCTCTGCGCCCGAAATAGAAGCGTTGGTGCGAATGAGGTTGCCGATCAGGCCGGCGGTGGCTAGCCCTCGTATAATGCGGGTGTCGGAAAGTTTATAGATTTTTTGCAACGAAAAAAGCACCGCCGGTAGCACGCCAGCCGAGCCGCAGGTGGGCGCCGTAACAATGCGACCGCCCGAAGCGTTTTCTTCGGCCACAGCTAAGGCATAGGCAAAGGTTTGGCCAGTGCGCTTAAGCATATCGGCGAAAGTCTTGCTACGGGTGTAATACATTGGCGCCCGTCGCACCAGTTTAAGTCCGCCGGGCAGGGTACCTTCATTTTCCAGACCTCGCTCAATGGAAGCTTTCATGACTTCCCACACTTTTTCAAGATATTCGAAAGTGTCTGGCAGATCGCAGGCCAACACATATTCCCACATGTTTTTTTCACGGGCTTCACACCAGGAGAGGATATCTTTCATGGTGTGCAACTTGTAAACGTTTTCCTCAATGGTGTTGGCTTCGCCTTCCTCCATTAAGGCGCCACCTCCAATGCTGTAAACCCGCCAGCGCTCCACAAGGGTTTCCCCGTTAAGGGCTTCAAACTCCAATCCGTTGGGATGCAGGGGAAGTTCAACATCTGGCTTCCAGACGATCTCCAAAGGTTTGGGCTGAAAGGAATTTACAAGTATTGTATCAGTAAGGTGGCCCACACCCGTGGCTGCCAGGCTTCCGTAAAGTGTAACCCTGAAATTCGGTGCCAGTGGGTGCCTTAGCAAAAAGCGTTCGGCCGCCCTTCGTGGGCCCATGGTATGGCTGCTCGAGGGGCCATTCCCTATTTTGAATAACTCCTTTATGGTCTTCATAATACGTTCTCAGGATCAGATTTTCCCTATGGGCATCATGTAAAGCACACGGAATTCCTCACCCAGGTTTAGAATGGCCTCCACTTCCTCATCGCGGTAAGCACCAATCACCACTGTGCCAAGGTTGAGGGCGGAGACCTGCAGGTGAATATTTTGTGAAACGTGCCCCACTTCGTTGTGGATATAGCGAATGCCGCGTTCTCCATAGCGGGAAGTGGTACGATCGAAAATGGCGGTAAAAATAATTACCACTCCAGCATCGCTGATCATGCTCTGGCTCAGCGAAGCGCGGGCTACTTCTCCTTCCAGTTCGCGGGCATCGGTCAATTTAAGGGCATGCTCACCAATCTGATAATGGTATAGGCCTTTTTTCAGCCCTGCCACATTGTTTACCATAACAAAAAGCTCGAGCGGAAAGGTTGCTCCGGCCGATGGTGCGGTGCGAAAACCTCTTTCGTTGTTTATTCCTTGTCCGGCCCACAGCAGTTGCGAAAGCTCTTCGATGCTGAGGGGTTGGTTTACATAGCTGCGCACAGAGCGACGAAGGCTTATGGCTTTTTCGAGGCTCATGCTGCCATCGGTTATCGGTTGGGGTAAAGCGATCATGGTTCCGGGGTTTTGGTCGGAAATAGCAGGAAGGGGAAATTCACTGGTAGTGGCAGATAAGTTACTGCTTGCCGGTGTCACGGTTTTGAAAACGGCCCTGAAAAATACAGCAGCTATTATAATGAGGGCAAATGTGGCGGCAACGTAAGCAAATTTTTTCATGTATTCTTGGGTTTTTGCAAATTTACGCCCAAAAAGGCAATTTATTATTAAGTCACTCTTGTTTAGAATGGGTTTAAATTTCTGAAAGGACAAAGAAGAATTTCCAAAAAAATTACCTTTGCAGCGGAATTCCTTTATTTACAAGGCTTAGCGTAAATTTTTGGATGTTGTAAATTCTTATTAATCGGTTTTTTTCGACCATCAATAAAGGTTTTAAATGCATAAAATTGCCCAACACCCCATTATTCCCATTAAGGAGACCGAAAAGGTAACTTTTTCCTACAACGGAAGTCCCGTATGCGGCGACAAAGGGTTTACCATTGCTGCCGCGCTTCATCAGGCCGGTTTTCCGGTGCACAGCCATAGCCTAACCAACCGTAACCGCAGTCTCGAGTGCGGTATTGGCAAGTGTGGTGCCTGCGAAATGCTGGTCGATGGCGAGATCAGGCGTATCTGCATCACCCCGGTGGATGGTGTGAGTGAAGTGGCCGAGATTCCGCGTGACTATGTAGCGAAGCCTTCGGTTTATGTGAAGAAAGACGGAGTAAGGGTTTACAAAACCGAGGTGGTTATTGTTGGGGCTGGCCCGGCAGGCCTGGCCACCCGCGAAATTCTCAACGAAAACGGGGTGAGCAACATTGTGGTCGACAGCAATGGAGAAATTGGCGGGCAGTTTAACATGCAAACCCACCAGTTCTTCTTTTTCGAAAAAGTGAAGAAATACGGGGGGCTAAGGGGCTTCGAAATTGCCAGCACACTGGCTGGCGAAAACCACGAGGGCATTATGCTCAATTGCACCGTTTGGGATATTTTCGAGGGCAACCGTGTGGCCGTAAAAAACTTCAGGACACAAGAAATTTTTTATATCGATTGCCAGCATTTTGTGGTGGCAACAGGTGCGGTGCCTTTTCTGCCTACTTTTCATAACGACGATTTGCCGGGGGTTTACACCGCTGCGGTGATGCAGAAAATGATGAATACCGAATTGACCTTGCTTGGCCGAAATGTGCTTACTGTTGGTGCCGGAAACATTGGCTATCTTACCAGCTATCAGTTAACCCAGGCCGGGGCAAAGGTCAAGGCCATCATCGAAGCCCAGCCGCACGAGGGCGGTTTTCCGGTGCAAGCCAACCGGGTGCGGCGACTGGGAATACCCATTATGCTTTCGCATATGATACTCGAAGCCTTGCCCAATGAAAAGGGTGATGGCATTAGGGGTGCGGTACTTGCCAAAGCTGAGAATTTTACTCCCATACCGGGCACGGAAATGGTGCTGGAGGGTATTGATGCCATAAATATCTGCACAGGTCTTATGCCCGACGATGCCTTGCTCGAAAAAGGGCAGGAGATGTTTGGCCGCAAGTGCTATGGCGCCGGTGACGCCATTCGAATTGGAGAGGGGACCAGCGCCGTACTTCGTGGCAAGCAGGTGGCCTACGAGATACTGGAAAACATGAAACGGCGCTTCAATTACGACGATTACCTGCTCGTTTCAAAAGAATACATCGACTCACAGCAGCATCCTGTTAGGGTGATTGAGGCCCCGGTGCTGCCCAACCAAGAGCGCATGAGCAAGCCATTTGTGCAGATCGACTGCCTGTATGGCTTTGCCTGCAACCCCTGCGCCTTTGCCTGCAAGTATGGGGCCATCACCAAATCTTCGACCAGCACCGTGCCGCAAATCGATTTCGACAAATGCGTGGGCTGCATGGATTGTGTGTACCAATGCCCCGGCCTCGCCATTTTTGGATACAACCCGGAGAAAGGGACTTTCTTCCTGCCCATCGAATTCGATATGAACGATGGGGAGGAGGTATACCTTGTTGACAACCAGGCCAATATTTTGGGAGAAGGAGTGATTGACCGCATCATGCGTAAGAAAAACCTGACGCATGTGGCCAGGGTGAAGGCCCCGGGCATGCCACGGGAAGAGCAGCTGAAGGTGCGCGGATTTATCATTAAGCGCGAATATCCCGGGCAGCTTACTTTCGGCACCTATGAAGAAGAGCCCGAAGCCGATATTTTCATGTGTCACTGCGACGACGTGCCCTTTAAAGAAGTCCTTGAGCTGATTGGCGAACGCAAGTTTGTTTCGGTAGAGGAGGTGAAGCATACCACCCATTTGGGTATGGGCCCCTGCCGGGGAAAACGATGCCTGCAGCGACTGAAGCAAAACCTGCGGCCAAAAGGTGTGGAACTTATCGGAGGCTCCACCCCGCGCGGGCCCATGTCGAACCAGATCACCATTGGCGAGCTGTTTCCCTCGGAGGCAGCACAAAAAGTCATTACCAGCGTAAACGGCAATACCCGCCGCATTGTGGAGGTGAAATCGCTGGTGGCGGGCGGAGGTATCGGAGGCAGCGCCCTGTTTCGTTTCCTGGCTGAGGAAGGTTATGAACCGGTGATGATCAACTCGGGCTTTGGCTCCTCCTGGCGGAACATTGCCGGCGGGCGTCCTGTATTTTCTCTGCCCGAACTTACCGACATTGCCCGCCACAACCTGGAACTGTTTGGACAACTGCAGAAACACGGCAACATTGATTTTCGCCTGATTAATTATGTGACTTTTGCCCACGACCAAGCCATGTACAAAGCCCTGGAAGATTCCATGGCTTGGCAAAAGGCGGTTATGCTGAAACCCTCCCAGTTCAGAGATGAAATATCGCCCTATTTCAACGCCAGCAACAACAAGTACATTGCTGCCATGAAAACCAGCGAGTGCTGGCAAGCCACCCCAGGGAAGGTGATTGAAGTGCTGCGCAAAATTGGCGTGCAGCTTGGCGGTACTTTAATGGAAGACTGCAAGCTTATAAACGTGGAAAAGGTGGGCGACCTGTATAAGGTTATTGTGCGCATACATACCGGCGAATATGTGGAGTATCACACGCCCGTATTTGTGAATGCCCTGGGCGATCAAGGCAATCATTTTGCCAAAATGGTAGGCGTAGAAACCGGCCTTTATCCTGTGAAGCACCAGGCTTTCATTACCCGCCGCTTACCCATGTTGGGTGTGGAAGGGCGTCCGCTCGACATGCTTATCGACCGTCGCAACTATAAAGGCTTTGTGGCCGTTTACGGGCAGCAACTGGGCGAAACAGGGCAGATTATCGGATGTGCCTCGCCTGCCGTCGAACCCCTGGAAACCGACAAGAACCTGAAGGTGAACAGCAAGGACTTTGCAGAAATCGTTTCGGAAATCTTTATCGACTGGATCCCGGAAATATCATCTGTGGGCTTCCAGGCGCTGTGGGCAGGGTATTACATTGAGCCCAAAATGATTATCGATGTGGAAAAAGGTTTGTTCCTGGGCTTGCGCGGACAGGGTTTTATGCTTGGGCAATACCTGGCCAAGTTATATGTGGATCAGCTAACTGGGAAAGAGGTGCCATCGTATTTCAACCGCCTCAAACTGGGCGGCGATGCATTGCTTGAAAAGGCGTTTAAATAAAAAGCCCTCCGGCAAGTGGCAGGAAATTCCTTCTCAGGGAGTTACAGGGTCAGATGCGATTTTAAATAACTTGGGGCTTTTTGTTTTTTATTTCGTGGATTAGTTTTATCTTTGCAGCCTTTTAAAAAAGAAAGCACTTTGAATCCTTTGAAGCAGTTTAATATTGGTTTCGTGGGTCTTTCGCTTGGGAAACATAATTTCTCTTTCGGGATCGACGAAACTTTTTTTTCCTGCTTCGAGTTTTCCGAAGTGAGCAAAGGGGAGCTTCAGCTTGAACTTTTGTTTGAAAAGCAAAGCAGCATGCTGGTTCTCGACTTTTCGATCAAAGGGTTTGTGGAGTTGCAGTGCGACCGTTGTCTTGAAATATACAAGCAACCCCTTGAAGTGGAAAGAAAGCTGTACGTTAAATTTGGCGATGCCTTCTCGGAGCAAACGGACGAGATTATCGTGATTCCGGCAGGGGAAAGCCATTTCGATGTATCGCAATATGTTTACGAATACATACACCTGGGGTTGCCCATGCAGCATGTTCACATGGACGACAATTCCCCGGGTAATGGTTGCGATCCCGTGGCGCTCGAAAAGGTTAACCAATACCTTAAAAAGAACAAGCACGCCGAAACGGGCACTGATGATTCGCCCTGGCAGGCACTGAAAGGGCTGAAATTTAATGATTGAGAAAACACGTTAATTAATACATGCTATGGCACATCCAAAGAGTAAAATTTCAAAAACCCGCAGGGACAAAAGAAGGACCCACTACAAGGCTACTGAGCCTGCCTTGACCACCTGCCCCAACTGCGGTTCGACAAAGCTGATGCACAGGGTTTGCCCCGAGTGCGGACATTATCGCGGCCAGCTGGCCATCGAGAAGGCAGCGAAGGCATAGTTTCTTATCGGTTCATCCGTTTTGCTCACCAAACTTTAAACGATGCGAATTGGTCTGGACGTTATGGGTGGCGATTTTGCACCGGAAGCAACCATTTCCGGCGCAATTCTTGCTCAGAAGGAAATTTCCCAAACCGACAGGATTGTACTGATCGGTGAAGAAAGCGCAATCAGGGAAGAACTTACAAAGCAGGGCTCAGACCCCGCTTTGTTTGATATTGTGCACACACCAGAGATTATCGGTATGGGCGAATCGCCTACCAAGGCCTTTGCCCAAAAACCCGATTCGAGCATCGCCAAGGGCTTCAGGATGCTTAAAAAGGGCAAAATCGACTCCTTTGCCAGTGCCGGCAACACCGGTGCCATGCTCGTGGGCTCCATATACAGCGTCAATGCCATGCAGGGTGTTATTCGCCCGGCCACCACTGCCATTGTTCCAAAGGAAGACGGCCGTGTGGGTGTATTGATCGATGTGGGCACTAACCCTGACAGCAAGCCTGACGTAATGTATCAGTTTGGACTGCTGGGCGCCATCTATGCGCAGTATGTTTTCAACATTGAGAACCCAAAGGTGGGACTGCTCAATATTGGCGAAGAGGAAGACAAGGGTAGCCTGCTTACTCAATCGGCCTTCAGGCTGATGAAAGATTCTTCCGACTTTAACTTTATTGGAAATGTTGAAAGCCGCGACCTTTTTAAGGATAAGGTGGATGTTGTGGTTTGCGACGGTTTTACCGGCAATGTTTTATTGAAAAATATGGAAGCCATGTTTCGCCAGATCGTCAAACGTGGCTATGGCAGCGATCCTTTCTTCTCAAGATTTAACTACGAGAATTATGGCGGAACCCCCATCCTGGGTATTAAT
Source organism: Bacteroidales bacterium (assembly GCA_019429365.1). Classification (GTDB taxonomy): domain Bacteria; phylum Bacteroidota; class Bacteroidia; order Bacteroidales; family UBA7960; genus UBA7960. The sequence goes on from JAHYJD010000001.1 coordinate 34,694, forward strand.
GCCACCGTAGTAATCGGACATGGCATTTCGAACGGAAAAGCCATTAAAAACATGCTGCTGCTTTCCAAAGAAGTATTTGAAGCCGGCTTGTCCGAAAAAATACACGATGCCCTGGAGCAATATTCGCAGGGAAAAATTTTTGATTCCGGAACAGAATAAGTCCCCTTTTATTTTATGAATAAGATCAGATCAGCTATCACCGCGGTTCATGGTTATGTTCCTGATTATATCCTGACGAACCAGGAACTTGAAACCATTGTTGACACCACCGACGAATGGATAACTACCCGCACGGGCATTAAGGAGCGGAGGATTCAGAAAGGCGAAGGCCTGGGTACCTCCGACATGGGTGCGGAAGCCGTGAAGGGATTGCTCGAAAAACGTGGCATTGATCCCTCTGAAGTGGACTTGCTGATTTGCTGCACCGTAACTCCCGACATGAAGTTTCCGGCAACTGCCAACGTCATCACCGACAAGGCAGGGATTAAAAATGCCTTTAGCTATGACCTTAATGCTGCCTGCTCAGGTTTTATTTATGGTCTTGTTACCGGATCTAAGTTTGTGGAATCTGGGATGTACAAAAAAGTGGTGGTGGTTGGCGCCGATAAAATGTCGTCGATAGTCGATTATACCGACAGGCAGACCTGCGTTATTTTTGGCGATGGGGCAGCGGCTGTATTGATCGAACCCTCTTCAGAACCAAACGGAATAATGGACCACGAGTTTCACAGCGATGGCTCAGGCCGTGTGCATCTGCATATGAAAGCCGGTGGCTCAGTAAAACCTCCCAGCCACGAAACCATTGATGCCCGCGAACATTATGTGTATCAGGAAGGGCAGGCTGTTTTTAAGTTTGCCGTGACAAACATGGCCGATGTTTCTGCCTCTGTTATTAAAAAGAACAATCTAACGGGCGATGATATCGCCTGGCTGGTTCCCCACCAGGCCAATATGCGGATTATTGAAGCCACCGCCCGCCGCTCATGTATCCCCATGAACAGGGTGATGGTAAATATTCAAAGATACGGCAACACCACCAATGCCACTATTCCGCTTTGCCTGTGGGAGTGGGAAAATCAAATGAAAAAAGGGGACAACATTATTCTCACCGCTTTTGGTGGAGGCTTTACCTGGGGCGCAGTGTGGCTTAAATGGGCCTACGACAGCAATTAACTATCAGAGGCCGCTTTGTTTTTTCAGCTTCTTAGTTTTGGATTTTGCAGATGGCGCTGCCCATCGCGTTCCGTTTTTTTCTTCAGGTTCTTTTCCAGTGCTTCCGTCAGGTCAATGCCGGTTTGGTTTGCAATGCAAATCAGCACAAACAGCACATCGGCCAGTTCATCGGCCAGGTTTTTTTCGCGGTCACTCTCCTTAAATGACTGATCGCCGTATGTACGGGCCATGATGCGCGCCACTTCGCCCACTTCTTCGGTCAGCATGGCCAGGTTGGTAAGTTCACTGAAGTATCTTACACCGGTTGTATTGATCCACCGGTCTACTTTTTTCTGGGCTTCTTGTATGGTCATCTTTCAATGAATTCGGGATTATTCTTTTGCTTTGGTGTCGATTATTATCGTCACGGGGCCGTCGTTAATGAGCGAAACCTTCATCATGGCACCAAAAACACCTGCTTCAGGTGCTTTGCCGGTTTCCTTCTGAATCTGTTTCAGAAAAGCCTCGTAAAGGGGGATGGCATGTTCGGGCCTGGCGGCGCGAACGTATGAGGGCCGGTTTCCTTTTTTTGTGCTGGCATGCAGGGTAAACTGGCTTACCACCAGAATTTCACCGTTCATTTGGTCAATCGAAAGATTCATAACGCCGTTCTGATCGTCGAAGATACGCAGGCGCGCAATTTTCCCGGCCAGCCATTCCATATCTTCCCGGCCATCGGCCTCTTCAATACCTAGAAGCACCAGCATCCCTGGCCCGATAAAGGCGTGCAGACTGTTTTCAATTTCTACGCTTGCCTTTTCTACCCGTTGAATTACCGCTCTCACTCTTTTTTATTTATGAATTATGATTGATGATTGATGAATTTTGAATGATGATTTAAAATCATTTACAAAGAACTAACTCAAAAATAAAAAATCACTATATACAATTCCAAAAGCAATTTTTCATTCTTCATTATTTATTGTTAATTTTTTCTGTCTCCCCCAAGCAGCATGTTGAGGTAATTGCTGTAGCGTAAAATGCTGATTTGTCCTTTTTCTAAGGCTTCTTTGACCTTGCAACCGGGTTCGTTGTGGTGGGTGCAGTTGTCGAAGCGGCATTGGTTGAAAAGTGCACGCATCTCGGGGAAGTAATGCGAGAGGTCCCAGGGTTCGAAATCCACCAGTCCAAACTCTTTGATGCCCGGGGTGTCGATGATAAAACCGCCTCCTGACAGCTGAAACATTTCGGCAAAGGTAGTTGTGTGCCTCCCTTTGAGGTGCGCTTGAGAAATAGTTTGCACTTTAAGGTTCAGGCTGGGCTCGATGGCATTGATAAGTGTGGACTTTCCCACCCCGGAGTGGCCTGCAAGCAGGGTGGTCTTTCCGCGCAGCATAGCTTCAAAAGCTTCGAGGTTTTGCCTCTGTGTGGCCGAAACGATCAGGGTCTGATAGCCAACGTCGCGATACATCCTGGTTAGCTGTTCGATATATTCTTGGCTTTCTTCATCATACAGATCGCTTTTGTTGAAAACGATAACGGCGGGAATGCTGTAGGCTTCACAGGTTACCAGAAAGCGATCTATAAAACCTGTTGAGGTACGTGGCTCGGCCAGGGTGGCTATGACCATGGCCTGATCCATATTGGCGGCAATAATGTGGGTTTGTTTGGAAAGGTTTGTGGCCTTGCGGATAATGTAGTTGCGACGGTCGGATATGGCAGTTATGGTGGCCGTTTCCTGGCCCGGGTCTGTCTGCAACTCCACCTTATCGCCCACGGCCAGGGGGTTGGTCGATTTTGTCCCTGCCATCTTGAATTTCCCGCGTAAGCGGCATTCGTGACGGCGGCCCTGTTCGTCCATTACAGTATACCAGCTTCCGGTCGATTTTGTAACAATGCCTTTCAATCCAGTTTAATTGAAAAATGATTATAGTCCAATTTTTCATAAAATTAGTAATTTAGCGCAAATCCGCAATTGCCCATGTCGATAGAAGCCAAAAATGTAACCAAGCTTTATGGGGCGCAAAAAGCCCTGCACCAAGTTTCCTTTTCCGTAAGCCAGGGCGAGGTGGTCGCTCTGCTGGGCCCCAACGGGGCCGGCAAATCGACCATGATGAAGATCCTTACCTGCTACCTTCCGCAAACCAGTGGGCAGGTTTCTGTTTGCGGCTTCGATGTGGTTTCGCAGGCCCTTGAAGTGCGCCGCATGGTGGGCTACCTGCCCGAGCACAACCCACTGTATCTCGAGATGTATGTGAAGGAGTACCTTGAATTTGTGGGGGGTATACATAAACTTGGCCGGCAGGTGCGTCAGCGCGTTGACGACATGATAGGCCTTACCGGGCTAAGCCTGGAGGCAGGCAAAAAAATCGGCGCCCTGTCGAAAGGCTACCGCCAGCGTGTTGGTCTGGCCCAGGCCCTCATTCACGATCCCCAGGTGCTTATTCTCGACGAGCCCACTTCGGGGCTCGACCCCAACCAGCTGGGCGAGATACGTCAGCTGATCCGCAACATTGGAAAAGAAAAGACGGTACTGCTCTCCACCCATATCATGCAGGAGGTGGAAGCCGTTTGCGACCGGGTGATAATTATCAATCGCGGAAATATCGTGGCCGACGCTCCCACCAGCCAGGTGCAGCTACTCAACCAAACCTCGCGCATCATACGCGTGGAATTCGACCGGGCATACCCTGCTGATAAGTTGCGAAAAATGGAAGGGGTGGTCGATGTGATTGAATCAGGACCGGCTTCCTGCCGCATCTTTACACAAAGCGAGCGCGACTTGCGCCCCGGAGTGTTTCAATTCGCCGTAAAGCACGGACTGATCATACTGTCTATGGATCACGAAGAGCAATCGCTGGAGCAGGTCTTCAGGCAACTTACCTTTTGACCTGAACTTTTTAGATATTATTCATTACCTTTGCACGTCAATTTTTAGAACTAAAAAGCCTTTTCAATTATGGGATATCTTTTTACCTCTGAATCTGTTTCAGAAGGTCACCCTGATAAAGTTGCCGATCAGATTTCAGACGCCTTGCTCGACGAGTTCCTGCGTCAGGACCCCGAATCGAAAGTTGCATGTGAGACGCTTGTTACCACAGGTTTGGTGGTTTGCGGCGGAGAAGTTAAAACCACGGCATGGGTCGATATACAAGGGGTGGTGCGCGAAGTACTGAAGGAGATCGGATATACTGACTCGGCCCTGAAATTCGAAGCCGAGTCGTGTGGTGTTATTTCAGCCATTCACGAGCAGTCGCCCGATATTCGCCAGGGTGTGGAGCGCAGCCGCGAGGAGGATCAGGGCGCCGGCGACCAGGGCATGATGTTTGGTTATGCTTCGCGCGAAACCGACGAATACATGCCACTGTCGCTCGACCTCTCGCACATTTTGCTGCAGCAGCTGGCGCGCATCCGCAAGGAAGGTAAGGTAATGACCTACCTGCGCCCCGACAGCAAGTCGCAGGTTACCATCGAATACGATGAAGGACATCAGCCCGTGCGCATCGATACCATGGTGGTTTCTACCCAGCACGACGAGTTTATTCTTCCGGCCGATGATACTGACCAGGCTCGATTTTCCGCGGAAGCGGCCATGCAAAAGCGGATAAAGGAAGATATTATTGAATACCTGATTCCTGCAGCAATAAGTGAGTTGCCTGAACGGGTGCGGCCCCTTTTTGAGAAGGGCTTCAACTTGCTGGTGAACCCTACCGGAAAGTTTGTTATTGGCGGCCCCCATGGCGATACCGGTGTGACCGGACGCAAGATTATCGTGGATACTTATGGCGGAAAAGGAGCCCATGGCGGTGGCGCCTTCTCGGGTAAGGATGCCAGCAAGGTAGACCGCTCGGCTGCTTACGCCGCAAGGCACATTGCACGCAATATGGTGGCTGCCGGTGTAGCCGATGAGGTGCTCGTACAACTGGCCTATGCCATAGGCGTGGCTGAGCCGGTTGGTGTTTTCGTAAACACTTACGGCTCGTCAAGGGTGAACCTGTCGGATGGGCAGATCGCCGAAAAAATTAAGGAAATTTTCGACCTGCGTCCCTTTGCCATTATCAGGCGCTTTGGATTGAAAAACCCTATCTTTAAAAGAACCACTACATACGGGCATTTTGGCCGCACCAACTTCACGGCAGATGTGGAAGTGTTGTATGATGGCGAAGGGGTGGAAGTGAAGGAAGTGAATGAGGGAGGAAGAATTGTAAAGAAAAAGTTCAAGAAGGTTGAATTCTTTGCCTGGGAAAAGGAAGACTTTGTGGATATCCTGAAAAAGGAATTCAAACTTTAGGGATATACTGTTTGGCAATTATTTGCCTATATACCCTTTCGGGAAGTAAATACCTCGGGTCCAATCCTTTGCGGAAAGCCTCGCGGATAAAAGTGGATGAGATTTCCACCAGGGGTGCTTCCACAGCCTTTACCCGCTGCTCATTATAAAATATCGATCCTGGCGAGCCTTTGCGTGGATACACGTAAATATCGGTTTCAGCCAGGATTTTTTTGTATGCCTTCCACTGGTCGAACACCTCGAGGTTGTCGCTGCCGATAATCAGTACAAAATCCCTTTCGGGGAATTCATTTTTTAGAACATCGAGGGTTTTGTAAGTGTAGGAAGGTCTTTCCATGCTCCGTTCGCGTTCGCAAACCGAGAATCCCGGCTGGTCTTCCACAGCCATTTTAAGCAATTCAAGCCGGGTTTTTTCCGGAAGAAGCTCTGTGCTGTTTTTTAAAGGATTGTGGGGCGAAATGACAAACCATATCTCTTCAAGATCGGTGTATTGCAGCAGGTGGTGTGCAATAATCAGGTGCCCAATATGAACGGGGTTAAAGGATCCCGGGAAAAGGCCGGTTCTTGTTTTTTGTTCAGGCTGGTCCATCAGTCAGCTGTTTTCAATAAAACCTTCCACCAGTTTGCGTGCTTCTTCAATGGCCAGGGGCAGCTTGTCGTTCACCACCACCTGGTCGAAATCTTTGGCAAAGCTCAGCTCAAATCGAGCCTTGCTCAGTCTTTTGTGCAGGCTCTCGGGGGTTTCAGTTTTGCGGTTTACCAGTCGTTTCTCCAGCTCTTCAATCGAAGGCGGCATTACGAAAATGGACAAGGCTTTTTCGCCATACTTTTTCTTAATGTTGATGCCACCGGCCACATCCACATCGAAAACTACATGGTGGCCTTTATCCCATATGCGCTGCACCTCTGAGTACAGGGTGCCATAAAAGCTGCCATTATAAACCTCTTCCCACTCCAGAAATTCTTGGTTTTCAATTTTTTCCCGAAAGGTATCTGTACTCAGAAAATAATAATCCACGCCTTCGGTTTCGCCCGGCCGCATGGGTCGGCTTGTGGCCGATACCGAAAACTCAAGCTGAGGCAGCTGGGCAAGCAATGCCTTCACAATGCTGGTTTTGCCGGCCCCCGAGGGAGCAGAAAAGATAAATAGTTTTCCTTCCATGTTTACAAAATGTTGAGCAGTTGTTCCTTAATTTTTTCCAGTTCGTCTTTCATCTGCACCACGATCTTCTGTATGTCGCCGTCGTTGGCTTTGCTTCCAATGGTATTGATTTCGCGGCCAATTTCCTGCGAAATGAAGCCGAGTTTTTTGCCGGCATTATCTTCTGAGCGCATGGTGTCTTCAAAATAATCGAGGTGCTTTGTAAGACGTACCTTTTCTTCGGTAATGTCGAGTTTTTCGAGGTAATAAATCAGTTCTTGCTCAAAGCGGTTGGGGTCGGGTTGCCCGGCTTCCTTCAGGTCGTTGAGGCCTTTCAATAGGCGTGTTTTAAGGTTTTCGATGCGGTTTGCCTCGAAGGGTACTATTTGTCCAAGGAGTGCGCGAATGGCTTCTATGCGGGCATGCAAGTCTTCGGCCAGGTGCGCGCCTTCCGATTGCCGGAAGTTATTGGCCTGCTGCATGGCTTCAAGTATGGCAGCCTCGATGATGGTCCATGACTGCTCGTCTTCCTCCTGCGGGGCCTGTTTCAGTACCTCGGGGAAGCGGGTTATGGTGGTGATCAGGTCGTTGGGAACAGGTACCTGCAGTTCTGCGGCAAGGTCTTTAAGTTCGTTGAAATAGCGGAAAAAGAGCGGCTTATTAATAGCCACATCGGTGTTGCCGCCCAGGTTTTCCACCGTCATGAAAACCTCCACCTTCCCTCTGCCCAGCACTTGTCCGGCAAGGTTGCGGATTACCTGCTCCTTTTCCCTGAAGCTTCCGGGTATTTTTAAGGAAACATCGAGCGATTTGCTGTTGAGCGATTTTATTTCAATGCTAATGCTCTTTTCTTGCAGCTGGCAAACAGCTTTGCCGAAACCTGTCATTGATTTGATCATGCGGTTTTTTTATACAAAAATAACATAAATGCCCGTTGATGCCTCAAAACAGGAAAACCGGCCAATTGGCCGGTCTTCCAGGGGGGTGGGAAAAACCAGGAAAGGTTTATTTTGAAACGGTTTTGGGCGATTCGTCAGATTCAGGGTGCTCGCCTTCCACTTCTTTAACTTCATTTTCTCCGTTTTCTTCAAAGCCCTGCCGCTCCATCTTACCCCAGGTTTTTTCACCAATGAAGAACTTAAAGTTCCCGCGAAGGGTAGAGAAAAGCACCACGGGGTGAAACAGAATGGGCTCGAGCAGTGACGTAAAAAGCATTTTAACCACTTCGCGCCGCTTGTTATAGCGGTGAAATGAAAGTTCTTCGAACAGCACAGCCCAGAAGCTCAGGGTTATGGCAAAAAGGTAAACCGTGGCCAGCAGCAGGAAGAAGAATGGCCAGTTTGGATAGCCCAGGATGGCAATGATAATGAAATACACAATTCCGATAAACTCAATAATAGGCGCCAACCATTCGAGGAAGAACCAGTAGGGGTGCCCAAGCAGACCCAATGATTTGTAGCGTGGATTGAAAAATAACTTAAAATGCTTGAACAGGCTTTCCATGGTACCGCGGGTCCAGCGGTCGCGCTGGCGCACCAGTACCTTGAGTTTCGAAGGTACTTCGGTCCAGCAAAGCGGGTCAGGGATGTAAATAACGCGGTATTTTTCCTTGCGTTCGGCCATGTATCGGCGCATGCGCACGATCAGTTCCATGTCTTCTCCTACCAGGTCGGTATTGTAGCCACCGCAGTTGATCACCACGTCGCGGTTAAACATACCAAAAGCACCAGAGATGAGCAACAGACCGTTAAGCTTACTCCATGCCATGCGGCCCATCAGGAAGGCCCGGGTGTATTCGAGCACTTGTATGCGGGCAAGGAAATTTCTGGGAAGGCGAACTTCGGTAATGTGCCCGTCTTCGATTTTGCACGAATTGGCAATACGAATAACCCCACCTGATGCAATGATTTTATGTCCCGACTCTTCAAGGAATGGTTTGGCCATGATCAGCAACGCATCCTCCACCAGGATGGAGTCCACATCGATAGCCGAAATGTATTCCTTCTGGGTGAGGTTAATGCCGGCATTCAAGGCATCGGCCTTGCCGCCATTCTCCTTGTCGATTACCACGAGTTTGGAAAAAGCCTTGTTTTGCGACTTGTAAATGGCTCTAATGGGCTTGGTCTTAAGCTTTTCCTCATAAAGCAGGTTTACCGTCACCAGATCGTATGCTTTGATTACCTTGTCGAGCGAATCGTCGGTACTGCCATCGTTAATTATGATGACCTCAAAGTCATTGTAGTGCAGCGAAAGGAGACTGCGGATGTTGTCCACAATGGTTTTGCCTTCATTGAATGCTGGGGCAATAATCGAAATGGATGGCGCAAGGGGAGAGGAAAGCAGCACGTTATAGTCAACAAAACTGTTCTTTCGCATATAACGTAGCATGGCAATGGCAGAAAATATTGCCAGGGCTGTATACGACCCAAATATGAAAATGGTAAGGATAATAATCCCATTTTCAACAATAAATTGCAGGACTTTAAAAAATTCTATCATTGTGCTGCGGTTTGTTTCGTTATTTCAATAATCTTCCTTAGCTCAGGATCGGCACTTTCGAAAACCTGGTCGAGCAATTCAGGCCCACCGGGCTTAATGCCTGCTGTAATGGCCACGGCCCGCTTAAGTATTCTGAATTTTTTTTCGGTTTTCAGCACCTGCTCCAGGAATGGAAGGTCGGCCGGAGTGGCAATGGCAGCCATAGCTTCAATGGCCGCCAACCTGTTACGGTCCATGTTAAGGTTATAAAAGGCATCATCGTCCTTTTCTTCAAGGCGCTGATCCTGTTGGTAAATTTCTTTCAGGGGGCCAGCGTTTTCTGCTACCTCAAGCAGGTCGAGGGTTTTTATGGCAAACTGCCTTACTTTGGGGTTCTTGTGCTCGAGCAGGTTGAGCACCTGGGGCCATGAATGAATATGCTTATAATGTCCTGCCAGTCGGGTGGCAAAAATTACCACGCTGTCGTTTTCGCTGGTCATCCAGCGGTCGAACGATTCTATGTATATCTGATGATAATCAAGGGTGTCAAGGATGTTTACCTGCTCCCACTCTGTGAGTTCGTACTTAAGGTCATCGAGAAATCCAAGGGGGTCTTCCTCGTTAAGTTTTACCAGGGCTTGCTGCGATTCCATGCGCAGCATTTCATTTCGCGAGTTAATATATTTGGCAATGTTTCGGTTTGCATCCTTCACATCCATTTGAGCCAGTTCCCTGAAGCCTTTTGCCTTTAGGCTCCAATTGCGGTAATTTACTTTGCGCAGCGAATCTTTGTACAGTTCCAGGTTAAAATAAAGGTCGCGCAGGCGGTTGGCGGCTTCGCCAAAAAGGTTGTTGTGAAGCGACAAAAGCTCATTAATAAAAATATCGCGGTTTATCTCGTGGTTAATGCCGGTAAACTCAAAGGTTTGATCCTCTTCGCCAAAAAGAAAGTTAGTAAGTTCATCCTGGTAAATGCTTTTGATATTACTGGCCTGTTTCCTCTCACGGGTTTTTATGGTTCGGTTTATCAGGATAAACAAAAGCAGCAGTGTTAGGCTGAAGATAAGATAAACGACAATCCCGACCAGTATCTTAACCTTAAGGCTTGCCTGCTGATATCTGGTTACAAATTTTTGCCACAGGCTGAGGTTTTCTCTGGTTTCAGTCTCCTGTCCAACGGCCAGCGCGGATCCGCTTTCGCCTGATTCGGCCACGGGGCTGATTATGGCTTCATTGCTAAATTCGATAAAAGTACCGTCCATGGCGCTTACCTGAAAAGAAGCCAGCAGAATCCCCGTGATGGCGAGAAAAATCTTTATGGATATTTTTCCTTTAGTCATTGTGGTGAGTTTTTTCATTTTTCCAACGCCCTATTAAAACAAGTAAGCCACGCCGGCCTCAACCGTATATTTATTGCCCCACACCCCGCCTTTGTAATACTGGTAACCAGCGCCAGCCCTGATAATAAGTTGAGGGGTTGCTTTTTGCTGGTACCAGAGCATTACCTTGTTGCTTTCGAGGTTGTACACCTCTGCACCGATCAGGGCATCATCGTCGGCCGAAAAGCCAGTGCCTGCCGTAACAGATAAGTGATGATCGGGCGAGGAGAAATACCTTCTGATAGTAAAGAAGTATGATTGCGATGAGGGGGTATTGCTGGCAAAAGTGAAAAACGGCCTGAAGCTGAAATAGTATTGACGGTAGTATTTGCTAATGGATCCGGTAAGGATAAGCAGGTCGTTTTCAGTAAAGTTGAGCAGGCGCAGTCCTGCCGAAGCTTCCCAGGCCGAAGGCAACTTCTGGAACACTTCCAGTCCGGCCCTGACGGTTGGAAACAACTTATCGTGCGGCGAATAGCCTGCATTAAGGTACATATAGGTGCCGGGCCCCAGTGACGGATAGGCATCTACTTCGAACTGAAGGCCGGTATTGCCAAAGCGGTCGGCTACATTTACACGCGAAATGACTGTGCCAAATGCATTGGTTCGTCTTCCGTATTCGGCATAGAAAAGGTGCCAGGAGTTGGCCATTTCAAAGAAATCGCCGCGATATCCCACACCCACAAAATTTCTCAGGCGGCCTACTTCAATAGTCGAAAGCAGCTCCTTGGCATCGCGGTGCGTGGGGTCAATATCAAGTATCTGGTATAGCAATATCACAGTGGGCTGGTATTCGCCCAGTTCGTTGAGCAATTGGGCTTTTCGGAATAGCAGGTCGGGGTTGTTGGGATCGCTCACAATAACCTTGTCCAGGTAATCGATGGCCTCCCGGTAATTACCTGCCCAGGCATGGATATCAGTTATGGCCATGAGCGCGCTTCTGTTTGAAGGCGATTTTTGAATCACTTCTTCCAGTATTTCGGCTGCCTCATCGTAGCGTTGCTCCCAGGCAAGGGTACGGGCCATCAGTATACTGGCATCATGGTAGTCAGGATTGATCTCCAGTATTTGCCTGCAAAGTTCGCGGGCTGCAGATCCCTCCTGCTCAAAGGCCAGGTCCTGAGCCTGAAAGAACAGGTCGTCCAGATTGAGCTGGGGAACGGGCAGGGCCTGCCCTTGTGCACCGGCCGAAATGGCAATAAACAGAAGGAATATTAACCCCTTTAGTTTTTTCAGGCCAAATGCTGATTTATTAATCTTAGTGGTATATCGTTTCATAATGTTTCCGGATTGAAAACATCCCAATTGTTTTGTGAATATTGGCTGCCGTTTCAGGGCTAGCGCTTAATTAGGAATCGTTTTACCCTTATTGACAACTCATTGGGGCTGAAGGGCTTGGTAAGGTAATCGTCGGCCCCCAGCTTGAAAGCTTCAATAATGGTTTCTTCATTTCCTACTTTCGACAGCACAATAATAGGAGTTGACTTTTGCAAATCGTTCTTCAGCAGGTTAATCAGTTCGAGCCCGCCAGTGAATGGCATGAGTAAATCGGTGATTACCAGATCGTATTCTTTTGACCTTAGTTTTTCGTTAGCCATTCTTCCATCGTTGGCAACATCTACTTCATAGCCCTCCCGGGTTAGCTTGTGTTCAATGGCTTTAATGACCATGTAATCATCCTCGCAAACGAGTATTTTCATTGTTTTGTGATTTAGGGTGTAAATCTTGTTTTATAAGGTTGCTTTTGTTGAAAATAAAAAACCAATGACCGATATTGATGGATCAGCCCAACACTTCCTTCTTAAAAATGAATTTACGAAGAAATCGCTAATAATCCATTACAAAGATTTGACAAAATTAGAGACTAAAGAATCAGGGTATTTACCGATTTTTCAGGTATTTTGCGCTAATCATACATAGGTATGAATACTGAATTTATTAATTCTTTTTGTCAGGTTCTGAGATGTGCTCCTTTCAGGGTGATTGACTTTTAATGAAATACGAAAACCTCCCAGCAACTTTCTTAAACCTGTTCGAAGAAAGTTATAGGAAAGAGAAAGCAGTTGCAGTGGCTGATAATATGATCAGTTTTGGTCAGTCACGGGTCAACTTTTCCAGTTCACTCTTAAGTTGTTCGATGGCTTGCCTGCATATCCGGGTGGTGTTTTCTACCATGGCTGGAATGTTGTCCAGGTTTTCTTTTTTCAGGGCATTCTGCTCAATCTGTTCAACTTCCTCTTCTATCTGGTTAATTCCCACGTAATTGAGTTGAGGTTTCATTTTATGGGCAATGTTTCTCACCGCCTCCCAGTCTTGGGTTTGGGTTTTGGAATTTAAATTTTCAAGCACCTCCGGGGTGTTGTCCACAAAATAAGAAATCATACTAATCATAAACTCCTGGTCGCCATCGCTCAGTTCTTCGAGGTTGCTGAGGTTGTATAATTTTTCTGTCATGATATTTTTTTGGGGAAGGTTACTGGTTAGATTTATTTTTCCTTCTTGCCGGTATTGGGTCACCAGATTTTCAATTTTGTTTTTTAGTTCTTCGGGTTCGTAAGGTTTGGGCACAAAGTCATTTGCTCCGGCCTCCAGGCATTTTTTTCTAGCGTTTTGGCCAATGCTGGCTGTAATGCCAATAATGGGGATGTCTGAATAGGGTGCATCAACAGCGGCCCGGATGGCTTCCATGGTTTGAAGCCCATTGAGTCCCGGCATTTGAACATCCATCAATATTAGATCATATTCATTGGTTTTGAGTTTTTCCAGTACATTAAACCCGGTTCTGACAAATTCGGCATCAATGCCCATCTTATTTAGCTGATGCTTCATTACCATTTGGTTCAGCTCCACGTCTTCAGCCACCAGGATTTTGATATTTTGGGGCTTGGGTGTAAAAACCAAAGGAGTGGTGGCTGCTTGGTCTTCCTGGCCAGCTTCCTTGGGCGGATTCATATCAAATGGCAGCAGAAAATGAAAGTAAAAGGCCTGGGGGTTCATTTCCTGCAAAAGAATGCTCCCCTGCAAAAGGTCGATATTATATTTAACTTTTTCCAGGGTTAAGTTAAAATCTGTGACATTTAGTATGGCATCGTCGTTTTGGGGTTCGGAAGGAGCAAACTGCCCGAGCACAAAAAACGATATTTCGTAATTATTCTTGTTTTTTTCTTCGCTCAGGGCGGTAATTCTTATGGAGCGGGTGGCGGGATGCCCAATCAAAAATTCAGAAAGATAAATAATGATCTGGCTCAGGCGCCTGCTGTCGCCATAAACACAGTCGGGCAGCGATAAATCGGTTTCTACGGCGGTTTGAATGCCTTTTTCCTGTGCACGCCGGGCAAAGAGCAGTTGGAAGTCTTCTATGGTTTTTTTCAGTGAAAGCGCTTTTATGGCTGGCCTTATCCCGGCTTCCGCTCCCATGCATGTCAACACCATGTCGTCGATCATTCCCGAAAGGATGCCTGTAGTTCGCTTCATTTTTTTTACAAAGTCGAGCTGTTGCTCATTCAGGGGAGTATCGAAAAGCAGCCCGCACAAGGCGCTGAGATTATAGAGCGGGTTGCGCAAGTCGTGTGCAATGTGCGAGAGTTCCTCCTTGCGCGATACCGGGTCGCCGGGCCAAGCCTGTTGCTGCTCGGTCACAGGCTGCAAAACTATTAAATGCTGCCGGGGTTGCTGCCGGCCTGGCCAGGGGTAAAAGGCCGCATGCAGCTTCATTGCCTTGCCATCTTTGGCCTGAAGGCAAAAATCTCTTTTCCAGATTTTGCCAGACTGAATCAGGTTCTCTAGCTCGGTTTTGAATCCCTGGTGGTGGGAGGATGAGTCGATAAAATCGGTAAAACGGCCGTGAACTTCACTAACACTGTACCCGCTGAGAGTTGCGAATTGTTTGTTGGCATAAGTAACTCGACCTTGCTCGTTAAGCATCAACAAGGCAATGCTTTCGTCAAGTGCATACCAGTAAAGGTCGAGCAACTCTTCTGTCGATAGTCCAGCCTGGTCCTTTATGTGCATCCCGGTCAAAATCATTCAGTTAATCATCATCAACAGCCAATCGGGAGGATTTCCTTGCCAATGTGAAAAGAAACGTAACAAGCGACGTGTTTTCATCGCCTAAATTGATTAATCAAATTTATTGCATTTTGTTCTTCATTTTACGTTTAACTGTAAAAAAAATTAAATAAAAGAGTTATTTTTGTTTGTCACACCCTTTTAACAATGTTTTTTTGCTTTAAAACTATTTTAACCAGCCTATTATGAATCGCAGTCGAATTGGCCTTTTGCTGGTTTCTTGGTTGTTTCTGGTGGCCGGCGGTCCTGCCCTTAGTCAGGGCTTCGATGGCGGACTTCGTGGGGGCATTGCAGCCAGCGAGGTGTCGGGCGACAACCTGGGCGGGCCGGATAAGCTGGGCTGGTTTGCAGCCGTTTTTACCAGCACGGGGGTTGGCACCTACAGCCGTCTTCAGCTGGAGCTTCTTTACATTCAGAAAGGCAGTCGCTCGCGTCCCAACGAAAAGAATAATTTTTACGATTACCGCTTCTCCCTGCAGTATGTCGAGGTTCCCTTGGTCTTGATTTATGATTTCCCTTTCGGGGAAAATATGCGCCACGGGGGTCGGCTCTCGCTCGAAGCAGGCCTTTCACTGGCCTTTTTGGTGGCAGCACTCGAAAAAGAAAACGACCTTGAAATCGATCTTGCCCAAGAAAAGCCATACAACGAAGCTGAACTCAATTTTTTACTCGGTCTTTACTATCCTGTGGCCGATCGCCTAAAATTTCATCTGCGCTTTTCTCAGGGCATTACCCCGCTCAGGCCCCACTTGGGCGGCTCGCAAACATGGTACAACCGCGGGCAATATAACACCGTATGGACATTCGGCCTGGCATGGTCGCTGCTGTAGCAATGCATGCAGTCCACTCATTCGTGTTAAGAAATTGTTAAGGTAATTTTAAGGAAACTATAAATGAGCCTTTTATAAAAGGGTCCGGGCTTTTTTACTGAGAAAAATCAATTAATTTTGGCTTGCATTAAAAACAATAAATGAAGCCAGGCAATTACCGCATTTTGCTTGTTGACGACGAACCCGACATCCTGGAGTTTATCGGTTACAACCTCACCCGCGAAGGCTACACGGTTTACAAAGCCCTCAATGGCAAACAGGCATTGGGAAAAGCCCGCGAGGTACTTCCGCACTTGATTATTCTTGATGTGATGATGCCCGAAATGGACGGGATGGAGACTTGCCGCGAGCTTAGGCGGTTTCCCGAGCTTTCGCACAGCATTATTGCTTTTCTCACGGCCCGCGGAGAGGACTATTCTCAGCTGGCGGGCTTTGAAGCGGGTGCCGACGATTATATTGCCAAGCCCATTAAGCCCAGCTTGTTGCTTAGCCGGGTAAAAGCCCTGCTGCGCCGCTCGGCCTCTGCAGGCGAAGCCGGTGAAAGAGTACAGGTGGGCAATATCCTGATAGACCGCGAGCGTTACCTGATTTATAAAAACGAGCAGGAAATAAGTCTTCCCAAAAAAGAATTTGAACTGCTTGCCCTGCTTGCCTCCAAGCCCAATAAGGTATTTTCGCGCGAAGAGATCTTTGCCAGCGTTTGGGGAAACAACGTGGTGGTAGGCGATCGCACCATTGATGTGCATGTGAGGAAACTGCGCGAAAAAATCGGTATTGAAAATATTAAAACCGTGAAAGGTGTGGGTTACAAATTCGAGGTGTAGGTTATGATGAACTATGCAACCCCGCGCAAACTTGCCCTGATTACTTCTTTGATCGTTTCCCTGGCATTTTCACTTGCCTATGGCATCACCACCCGCATTGTGTATGGCGAGTTACTCTGGAAAACCCTGCTGGTGGGTAATCTGGTGCTGTTTGTCATTACCTTTTTTCTGTTTCGATATATCCTCGAGCGTTTTATCTACGACCGCATAAGGTTGATATACAAAACAATTCACGAGATGAAAGCCCCAAAGGGGCAGAAAAAGGCCATGGTTTTTGGCAAAGACGACATTATAAGGGAAACCAACCAGGAAGTGCTTGAATGGGCCACCAGCAAAAAGAAAGAGGTGGAAGAACTCAAGAAACTTGAAGCCTACCGGCGCGAATTTCTGGGCAATGTGTCGCACGAGCTTAAAACCCCGATCTTCAACATCCAGGGATATGTGCTGACCTTGCTCGACGGCGGCATCGACGATCCCGGGATTAATCGTAAATACCTTCTGCGCACCGAGCAAAGCATCGACCGCATGATCGGCATTATCGAAGACCTCGAAGCCATCGCAAAACTGGAGTCAGGCGAATTAAAGCTGAATTTCTCCACCTTCGATATTGTTTCACTTGCCCGCGAGGTGATTGAGTTTATGGAAATAAAGGCTGCTGCTCGAAATATCCACCTGCACTTTGGCCGCACCTATGACTCACCCATATTCGTCGAGGCCGACCGGCAAGGGATACAGCAAGTGCTTACCAACCTGGTGGTCAATTCCATAAAGTATGGCACCGAAAATGGCCGCACCAAGATCAGCTTTTTCGATATGGACGAAAACATTCTGATTGAAGTAACCGACAGTGGCATTGGCATTCCCCGTGAGGAACTCCCCAGGGTCTTTGAACGTTTTTACCGGGGTGATAAAAGCCGCGCCTTTCGCGAAGGGGAGGGGGGCACCGGACTGGGACTGGCCATTGTGAAGCACATTATTGAAGCCCACCAGCAAACCATTAACGTACGCAGCACCCTTGGCGTTGGCACTACCTTTGCCTTTACATTGCAAAAGGGAAAAGCCTCGGCAGGCAGCCGCAGAAACGTATTTGTGCTGTAATGTAACCCATGTATGTTCCTAACAATTTTAAGAAGAATTTCGTTAATTTCTCGTTAATAACTTTTTCCCTGTGCTGTTTGAAAAAAAGATACTTTTGCCCATCTTTAACTCCCATTTTAAATGGGTGTTGAGCATAATTAACAAAAACTTAAAGTTGCAGGGCATTTTGGTGTTTTTGTTTTCGCTGTAAGCGATTAATTTTGCAACTCAATTTTCGGGAGTTATTAAAACTTTCAATAATTAAATCGTTAACCAATAAATCCAATCCTAATCTTTTCAATCACAAAACAAAAAACAATGAGAAAACAAACCATTTTGATGTGCGTGATTGCTGTCTTCGCCATGCTTTTCGGGTCGAATGCAGCATTTGCTCAGGTAACGACCTCCGGAATGAGCGGCCGGGTGGTTGACACCGACAATCTGGCCTTGCCAGGTGCTACTGTCGTTGCCATTCACGAGCCATCCGGAACAAGGTATGGTACCATTACCAACCCCGAAGGCCGCTTTAACCTTCAGGGTATGCGTACTGGCGGTCCCTACCGGGTAGAAGTTTCCTATATTGGATATTCTACCGAGGTGTTTTCGGATATCGTTTTGTATCTGGGGCAAACTTTTGCACTGGATGCTGTTTTAACTGAGGGTATGCTGGAACTGGGAGAAGTACTGGTAGTAGGTATGAGGGCGTCTGCATTTCAGACGGATAAAACCGGTGCCTCAACCAATATTTCGAACTTACAGCTGAACTCTATGCCCACCATTAACCGCAGCATTTCAGATGTTGCCCGCATTTCGCCCTATGCCAACGGAATGGGTTTTGCCGGTGGTGATGGCCGCTCTACAAACTTCACTGTGGATGGTGCCAACTTTAACAACAATTTTGGATTGAGCGCCAACCTGCCCGGCGGTGGAAACCCCATCTCTCTGGATGCCATTGAAGAAATTCAGGTGGTGATTGCACCCTTTGATGTGCGGCAAACCAATTTTATTGGCGGTGGTATTAACGCCATTACCAAATCAGGTACCAATACCTTCAGGGGTTCGGCTTATACCTACATGTATAACCAGGATCTGCGTGGCAATAACATCGGTGACGTTGACTTTGGCGACCGTGACGAAGAATCCAGGCAAGTGTATGGCGGAACCTTTGGTGGTCCAATCATTAAAAACAAATTATTCTTCTTTGTTAATGGTGAATATGAATTGCGTCCCGGACAGGTAGTAACCTGGAGGCCTTCTGAGAATGGCGTTGCCAATACTGATCTTATGCTTTCCCGCGCAAGCATTACGGATATGGAAAGGGTAAAACAGCACCTGATTCAAAATTATGGTTATGATCCTGGTTCATATAATAATTATCCTGCAGATGAAAACAACGCCAAGCTGCTGGCACGTTTGGACTGGAACATCAATAATGCCAACAAATTGAGTTTCCGCTATAATTATACCAAAAACCAGGGCTGGAACCCCACCAACGGAAACTCAACCGATGCTGGGTTCCGGAACAGGTCAATGAATCGTATTTCACAGCACTCCATGGCTTTCTCAAACTCCATTTACTCCATGGATAACATCGTGAATTCATTTTCACTGGATTTGAATAGCCGTCTTTCCAATAAGGTTTCAAACCAATTCCTGTCCACCTATACCACAATTAAGGATATGCGTGGTTCCAATTCTGCGCCTTTCCCCTTTATTGACATCATGGCAGGTGTCAGAGAAGATAACAGCCAGATTCTCGAGCCTTATATTTCAGCTGGTTATGAGCTGTTTACCTGGAACAACGGGGTCAACAACAACATCTTCAACATCATTAACAACACCAATATTTATTTAAGTGATCACAAAGTAACTATCGGTGCCAGTTATGAATTCCAAATGGCAAATAACTCCTATATGCGTAATGGTACAGGATATTACCGCTATGCCAGCGTTGACGATTTCCTGAACCAGGCTGCTCCCAGGGACTTTGCACTTACCTATGGTTATGATGGAGAAAAGAACCCTGCTGCTGAGGTTGCTTTTGACCAAATTGGTATTTATGCGCAGGATGAGTGGAGTGTTAACCCTAATTTTAAACTGACAGTTGGGGTGCGTGCAGACAACATTTCATACCGTGACAATCTTATTCAAAATAATGCAATCTATAATTTGGACTTTGGTGGCAGAAAAATTGATACCGGCGAATGGCCAGGGGCAAAAATTCAGGTTTCACCCAGGGCTGGATTCTCATGGGATGTTATGGGCGACCAAACAATGAAACTGCGTGGGGGTACTGGTATATTTACTGGCCGATTGCCATTGGTGTTCTTTACCAATATGCCTACCAACTCAGGAATGGTACAAGGTAGTTATGCAGCAGTTACAAGGTACGATTCAAATGGAAATGTTACCAACGTTAATCCAGTTCTAGCAACCTTGGCCGGACCTATGATTACCAATGTAAATGATATGATTACAATTCTTGGATTGCAAAACACAATTTCTCCTGAAGATGGTGCCCTGCCACGTGACATCAATGGAATTGATCCTGACTTCAAAATGCCACAGGTTTGGAAAACTTCTATGGCACTGGATTATGATGTTCCGGTTTCATTTCCTTTGTCGGTAACCGTAGAAGGTATTTATACCCAAAGTATCAATGCGGTAATGCTGCAAAACTACAACCTGAAGCAGCCTGACAACACCTGGCAAAGATTTAACGGACCCGACGACCGGTACATTTATCCTGAAACCAGCGAACTTACTTACACATCAAGGAATGCATACGTGTTGGCAAATAACAGCGATGGTTGGAGCGCAATCGGTAACATTACCGTTTTTGCCGAGCCCCTGGAGAACCTGAATTTAATGCTGGCTTATACATACACCGAATCGAAAGAAATTTCGGGTATGCCTGGTAGTAATGCTGCCTCTGCCTATACTGGTCTTTTCCAGGTTGACGGACCACACCTCCCGCTGGTTCAGCGCTCGCAATTTGTTGTACCTTCAAAAGCCATTGCTTCTGTTTCTTACAGAATTCCCTATGCCAACGATCATATGGCAACCACTGTTAATTTGTTCTATTCTGGTTTTTCACCTTACGGCTTTAGCTTCGCCTATACCAACGATATGAATGGTGATGGAATTGCAACCGATTTGATTTACATCCCCAGCGAAAAAGGTGAGGTTAACTTTGTAAGTGCTGCCGACGAAAATGCATTCTTCGCATTTGTTGAACAGGACAAATATCTGAGCAAAAACAAAGGGAGTTATGCCGAAGCCTATGCTGCAAGAGCCCCCTGGACGCACAGATTTGATTTGCGTATTGCGCAGGACTTCAGCATAAATATTGCCGGACAAAAGAATACTTTGCAATTCACCTTTGACTTCCTCAACTTTGGAAACCTCCTGAACAGCGAATGGGGCGTTTACAAAAACATGTCTGGGGCAAACAACGGCCGGATTTTAACTTATGAAGGCACAGATGAGACAAATACGCCAACCTTCTCAATGGTTAAAGATTCTGGCGGCAATTATCTGACTGAATCATACTCTACCCTTTACAACTTCAACCAAACCTGGAGGTTGCAATTGGGTGTGAGGTATTTCTTCTAGAATTATTTAAAGTTACTAAAGGCTGCCCAGCCAGGCGGCCTTTTTCAAGGGGCTGCTCCAAACCGGGGCAGCCTCTTGTATTTTTTATGGGTTTTAAAAGTATGTGGTAGTCGTTTTTTCCATTAATTTTGGTCCTCAAAAAAATAGCGGATATGAATAAAAAGGTAATTTCGGCTTTTGTAATTGGCGTTCTGTTTTTTAGCCTTGCTGCTTGCAAGTCAGATGGACTTCCAGGCCGGCAGGATGTCAAAAATGCGCTTGTGCAGCACTTCAACAGGGCAATCTACAAGGATTATGTAGAGGTGCTGGACGTCAAGGTGGTGGAAAAAAGCCAGTCCAGCTATATGGACGGAAAGTATGCAGATTTGCTGATTGAGGCCCGAATCAAAGTAAAAAAAGGTCATGTTATCTCCAAGCGTTATACGGCCACTTCTTTTGATGTAAATGAACAATGGGCCGAAAATTTTGAATCCACGCTGCAAGCGGCCGAATCGGAAGAGGATCGGCAAAATATCATCAACCTTTTTGAAGCCAATACATTCAGCGAGGGCGAGCATACCATCGAGGGAACCCTTACATACGCTTTGTTTGAAGAAAGGTGGCACCTGCTGAGTACTACCCTGTTCCCTGCCATGCTTGAGCGACCCGAAGAGCTCATTATTAGTGAATAAAGCTTGTTATTTAGAAAGATTATAAATAACTTTGTTTTAATGCGCGAAGTTTTCAAAAATATTGTACTGTTGGTAACTATGCTTGCCTTCGTGGTTTCTGCCACCGGATTCCGCCTGGTGAAGCATACTTGCCCATCGTGCAATATTGTGGAATATGCGCTGCACAAATCAGCATCATGCTGCGAAACGGAAACTCCAGCTGAAGCACAAGAACCCGTTTCCTGCTGTGCTCCAGTCAAAACCCTTATAACCACTTGTTCAACAGCCTTTTCTTCTGATTCGTGCTGCGAATACGAATCGCAACTCTATGTGATCGAGGAACTGGTGGCTCCGTCAACTTCTAAGGTGGAGGCTGCTTTTGTAAGTCTGCCGCTGCAAATGATTAAACTGGACCTTTCTGAAAATATTCCAAGCGGCCACTTTCTTGCTGCCTATCAGCGTCCACCGCCCCCTGTCTTATCAGGGACCGAATATCTCGTTTTTCTCCATCAGCTTAAAATAGCTTTCTGTTAAAACTTGCTGCTTTTTTGCAGCACCGCAGCAGCCTTTCTTGCAAAAGCCATGAAAGGCATGGCCGTATTGTGTCAAATCAAGTTTTAACCAGAAAAATTTTAAATAATGAAAACCATATCATCTTTTTTAGTCACTATTATCCTGATTCTTTTTGCAGGATTTTCCAACCCAATGAATGCCCAGGAGCCCGCGCTTGAAGGCAATGTAGAAACCGAGATCAAAGTGCTTGGCCTTTGTGGCATGTGCAAGGATCGTATTGAGAAAGCCGCTTACAGTGTAAGGGGCGTGCGTTCGGCCAGCTGGGACCAGCAAAAAAACTTACTGACGGTTAACTACCGTGCAAACCGCACCAGCCAGGAAGAGATCGAACGCACCATTGCAAAAGCCGGTCATGATACCGAAAACTTCATTACCGACGAAGAAGCCTACAAAAACCTGCACCACTGCTGCAAGTATCCGCGCGATCCTGAAATGCTGAAAAACAACAAAGTCCATAACCAGGAATAAAAATTTCAGCATTATGGAAAAGACCTTTTCTGTAAGCGGTTTACATTGCAACGCTTGTGTAAACCGCGTTCAAAAAGCCCTTTCGGGGATGGCAGGCGTAGAGCAAGTGCAGGTTGACCTTGCATCAGCCACCGTAAAAATCTATTCAGTGGAAGAAATCAGTACGGACGCCATGAATGCCCTTCTGGAGGATTTTGGCGACTACCGTTTGCACGAAAAAACCTGAAAACCATGAACTCAAAAATAAAGACACTCATTTTTTCTATCCTGATCTTTGTTTCAGGAGGCTTGTTCTCACAGGGTGGTACACTTAGGGGTGTGGTTTACGAAAGTGAGCCACATGGAAGCCAATTTCACCTGAATCCCCTGATCGGAGCCAATGTGGTGTGGCTGGGTACCACCCGTGGGGCTGCCACCAATTCCGAGGGCCGCTTTGAATTGGAAAAGCCTGCCAGGCTCCCGCACAAACTTGTGGTAAGCTACATTGGCTATGAAAGTGACACATTGAATATCACAGCCGCTGACACGGAGATCAGCGTTGTGCTGGAGGCTACCCGCAACCTGGATGAAGTGGTGGTGGCCGGACGCCGGCCCGGCACGCATTACTCCACGCTGGAGCCCATGCTTACCAATGTAATTACTACCAGCGAACTTCAGCGCGCTGCCTGCTGCAACCTTTCGGAAGCCTTCGAAACCAATGCCTCTATTGATGTGTCATACAGCGATGCCGTATCTGGTGCCCAGCAGATACAGCTGCTTGGCCTGGCAGGCATTTACAGCCAGATACTTACTGAAAACATGCCCACCTTGCGTGGGCTGGGTCAGCCATTCGGACTGAGCTATACGCCCGGACCCTGGATGGAAGCCATTCAGGTGTCGAAAGGTGCCGCCAGCGTCATAAACGGCTACGAATCCATTACCGGCCAGATCAATGTGGAGCTGAAAAAACCCGAAAGCGCCGAACAGCTGTATTACAACTTCTACGCAAACGACTTTGGCCGGCTCGAAAGCACCGTGAACGCCGCCGTAAGGCTCAATCCTAATTGGCATACCATGGTAATGGCGCACGGCGAGCTGCTCAGCAACACCATTGACCACAACCACGACACTTTCCTCGACCACCCCCTGGTCAGGAAATTCAATGTAATCAACCGTTATCGCTACGACCGGCCGGGAATCATGGAGTCGCAGTTTGGCGTGAGGATACTGCAGGAAGGCCGTGAAGGCGGACAGAAATCTTTTTTCCAGAACAATGAAAACTGGGGATCAAATAATCATTACGGGTTTGGCATCAATACCCGCAGGTATGAAGCCTTTGCCAAAACCGGTTTCTTTTTCCGCAATATGCCCGATGCCAGTTTGGGTACCCAATTCGACTTTTCGCACCACAGCCACGATTCAAATTATGGCTTGACTACTTACGATGGCACCCAGAATACTTTTTATGCCAACATACTGTTCGAAAATACCATTGCCCGCAATCCTGACCACCGCTTTACCACTGGGATGAGCTTCCTGTTTGATGGTTACAGCGAGCTGCTCTCCGACAGTCTTTTTGAGCGCCGTGAGGCCGTGCCGGGTATCTTTGGTCAGTACACCATGAACCTGGGCGAGGATTTCACTTTCATTGCGGGACTTCGGGCCGACTATCACAATATTTATGGAGGATTCCTTACCCCCCGATTTCACGCACGTTACAGGCTTGGCGAGCATACTACCTTCCGGGCTTCGGCCGGTAAGGGCTTCCGAGTTCCCAATCTGATTGCCGAAAATACCGGGCTGCTGGTGAGCAACCGCCGCATCAGGGTGCTTGAAGAAATACAGCCCGAAAGAGCCTGGAACTATGGTGGAAGCGTGTCGCGCCACCTGATGCTTTTCGGAAACGATGCTTCGATTACGGCCGAGTATTACCGTACCGATTTTCAAAACCAGCTGATTGTGGATGTGGATACCGATGTGAATGAAGCACGTTTTTACAACCTGAACGGGAAATCTTACGCCAACAATTTCCAGGTGGAAATGAGTTTTGAGCC
Organism: Bacteroidales bacterium; assembly: GCA_019429365.1. Classification (GTDB taxonomy): domain Bacteria; phylum Bacteroidota; class Bacteroidia; order Bacteroidales; family UBA7960; genus UBA7960. The sequence goes on from JAHYJD010000001.1 coordinate 59,273, forward strand.
GGTTCGTCGTTTTGAGATTACTACCGCATACAGGTTCACGGATGTGAAGACCACCATTAACGATGTGCTGGAAGTAAAACCCTTCGTAAATCGCTACAAGGGCCTGCTTTCCGGTTCGTATGCCACGCGCAGCAACCGCTGGCAGTTCGACCTTACCGCTCAGTTCAACGGCCCGAGCCGCATTCCTTCAACCGACATGCTGCCCGAGCAGTTTCGCATGCCAACTCAGTCGCCGGCCCACACCATGTTGCTTGGGCAGGTGACCTATCGTTTAAGGGCACTCGACCTTTACCTGGGTGGAGAAAACCTGACCAACTTCAAACAAATGAACCCCATCATTGCATCGACCGATCCTTTTGGTGATTACTTCGATGGCTCCATGATCTGGGGACCAATAATAGGACGAATGTTTTACGTGGGGCTGAGATATTCCATAGACAGGTAATTCTCCCGGCGGGATTGACCCCTGCCTTATCTTTGCGTCATGGCCCCTTCGCGGTTTTAAATTTTTTATTACCGCCAAGACACGATGGTTCGAAGTTTTTTTTGTGGCTTTTGAGTATTCTTCGTGGTTACTGTGTAATTGCCCGAAAACTTGCACAGGGTTTCGCAAGAAGGCACTAAAGCCACAAAGTTTTTGGTCCCTGTCCCTGTTTTGAAAGTTCTTTTCCTGAAAAAGCTTTTGTTTTTCAGGGATATAGCGTATTTTACAATGAACGGTTTTGATTAGTTTTTAATCAGGAAATTGGCTTACCATGAAGGAAAAGGTGCTGAAAAAGCTCCAGGTGCTTGCCGATGCTGCCAAGTACGACGTGTCCTGCTCATCGAGCGGCAGCAACCGGCCTGCAAAGGATGGCGGGCTGGGCAATGCCGCCCGGGCGGGCATATGCCATTCCTTTACCGAAGATGGCCGCTGTATCTCTCTGCTGAAAATCTTATATACCAACCATTGTATTTACGATTGCGCCTACTGCATAAACCGCCGCAGCAACGATGTGCCGCGTGCCGCCTTCTCGGTGGATGAGCTGGTTGACTTGACCATTAACTTCTATCGGCGCAACTATATCGAAGGCTTGTTTTTGAGCTCTGGCGTGGTGGTTAGCCCCGACCATACCATGGAGCGGCTCATTGCCGTGGCCCGAAAGCTGCGCGAAGAACAGCATTTTAATGGTTACATTCATATGAAGGCCATTCCAGGCGCAAGTTCCGGGCTGGTGGCCGAAGCCGGCTTGTATGCCGACCGCCTGAGTGTGAATATTGAGATCCCATCAGAAACAAATCTTCGGCTTTTGGCCCCCGAAAAGGATTTCAGCAGCGTGCTCAGCCCCATGGATCAGATCCATACCGGAATTGTTGTCAACAGGGAAGAAAGAAAAAGATTCCGCGCGGCTCCCCGATTTGTGCCTGCCGGGCAGAGCACCCAGCTCATTGTGGGTGCCAGCCCCGAAAGCGATTTCGACATACTGAAGCTGGCATCGGGCTTTTACAGGCAGCAGCAACTAAAAAGGGTGTATTACTCGGGCTTTGTGCCGGTAAACCCTGGCGACAGCCGTTTGCCGGCGCTGCAAAAGCCACCCCTGCTGCGCGAAAACCGCCTGTATCAGGCCGACTGGCTGATGCGGTTTTATGAGTTTCAGTATGATGAGATTTTGGACGGCAAGAACCTGTTTCTTGATCCGAACATGGACCCCAAGCTGGCATGGGCCCTGCGCAACCCGCAATACTTTCCTGTCGACCTGAATTCGGCGCCTTACGAAAGTATCCTTCGGGTGCCCGGCATAGGGGTGCGTTCGGCCAAGCTTATTATAGCCAACCGCCGCTTCGGCAGCATAACCTTCACCCACCTGAAACGCATGGGCGTGGCCCTGAACCGGGCGAAGTATTTCATTCGTTGCCGCGAGCTACCCATGCAGGTTAGTGACATAAATCCGATGTACCTGCGCCGCAAGCTTGCCCCTGCAAAGCAAAAAGCATCCGTTCAGTTAAGCCTTTTTGAAAATGAATAGGCTGGTACCATCAAACCTTTGTTTTGTTTACGATGGCAGCTTCGAAGGCTTTCTGAACTGCATTTTCGAAGCCTTTGACCGAAAGATCAGCCCCGAAGCCATCATTTCCCTTTCGCGGCCATCGCAACTGCTGCTGGGCGAGACCATGCAGATAGTTACCGATTTGCAACGGGCAAGGAGGGTGCTCCAAGGCATTGTCAGGCGGTCGAGCCACCGCAACGCCAGTTTGCTGCAGGTGGCGTTTTTGTCGGAGCTGCCTGGCGTAGAAATGTTGCTGCTGAGGTATTTGCAAAAGCTCTTCGCCGACAAAACCGGGCAATACTGGCAAAACATGCTTGATGATGACGTTTTTGAGCTGATTCAGATTTCCCGCAAGGTGAAAAAAGAAGTGCACCGCTTCCATGGTTTTGTGCGTTTTCAGAAAACCGCCGATGGTATGTATTTCGCACCCATCGACCCCGACCATAACATCGTTAAACTGTTGGCTAGTCATTTCAGAGCGCGCTTTGCCACCCAACAATGGATCATTTACGACACCCGGCGAAACTACGGCATTTATTTCGACCTGCATTTGGTAAAGGAAGTCATGTTTGCAAACCACCGCATCGATTTCAACTCAGGCAATGTGGCGCAGGATGTGAAGGATATGGACGAAGACTTCTACAACACCCTGTGGAAGGAGTATTACGATGCCATTAATATTATTGAAAGGCAGAACCACCGGCAAATGACCCGCCTGATGCCTAAAAGGTACTGGAAATACCTTCCCGAAAAGGGAAGTAAAAGCCCGGGCAATTTGCCTTAAGGCGGGGCCTGCAGGTTTGGAAAAAAATCGCCAAATTTGTGCGGCCATTGTCCTGCATTATGATCAACCCCAAACATCAGGAAAACATACAGCTTGCGCTGCAAACCCTTCCGGGGAAACCGGGCGTATACCAGTTTTTCGATGAACAGGGCAAGATCATTTACATTGGCAAAGCCAAAAACCTGAAAAAACGCGTTTCCTCATACTTTAACCGCGATCATTACGACAGCGGCAAGGTAATGGTGATGGTGAAACGAATAGCCGAAATCCGACATATTGTGGTGGACAGCGAGCTGGATGCCCTGCTTCTTGAGAATAACCTGATCAAGAAGTACCAGCCACGCTACAACATTATGCTCAAGGACGACAAGACCTACCCCTGGATATGCATTAAGAATGAACCTTTTCCGCGCATCTTCCCAACCCGCAATGTGGTGCGCGATGGCAGCAAATACTTCGGACCCTATGCTTCGGGCAAGATGATGCACGCGCTGCTCGACTTGGTCCGCCAGCTTTTTCAATACCGCACCTGCCGCCTTAATTTAAGTGAAGAAAACATCAGGGCCAAAAAATTCAGGGTCTGTCTCCAATACCACATTGGCAACTGCCTGGGACCTTGTGAGGGGCTGCAAAGTGCCGAAGACTACCAGGAAACCATGAGCCAGATCGAAGAGATCATTAAGGGCAACCTGGGTGCGGTGAATGCCCGGCTAAAGGAGCTCATGAAAGCCTATGCTGCAGCCTTCGAATTCGAGAAGGCCAATATTGTAAAGGAAAAGATCGAATTGCTTGAAAACTACCAAAGCAAATCCACGGTGGTCAGCATGTCAGTTACCAATGTAGATGTGTATTCGGTGCTGAGCGACCTGGAGCATGGCTACGTGAACTTCATGAAGGTGGTAAATGGCGCCATAGTGCAGTCGCATACGCTGGAGATCCGCAAAAAGCTGGATGAAACCGATGCCGAACTGCTCGAAATGGCCATAGTGGAGCTAAGGCAGCGCTTTCAGAGCAATGCGGTCGAGGCCGTGGTGCCCATCAAACCCGAAACGGCCATTCCCGATGTGCGCTTCGTCATCCCGCAAAGGGGCGACAAAAAGAAACTGCTCGAACTTTCGGAGCGCAACGCCAAGTATTACCGTATGGAGAAGCTCAAACAGAAGGAGTTGGTTGATCCGGAGCGCCACACCCGACGCATCCTGCAAAAAATGAAGGACGACCTGCATTTGCCCAATGCTCCGGCCTATATCGAATGCTTCGACAACAGCAACACCCAGGGCACTTACCCTGTGGCGGCCATGGTGGTGTTTCGCAATGCCCGCCCCAGCAAAAAGGAATACCGCCACTTCAACATTAAGACAGTGGAAGGCCCTGACGATTTTGCCAGCATGGAGGAGGTGGTTTCGCGCCGCTACAAACGCTTGCTGGCCGAGGAGCAGCCCTTGCCCGACCTGGTGGTGGTCGATGGGGGTAAGGGACAACTTAGCGCTGCGGTGGAGGCCCTTGAGAGGCTTGGCTTGCGCGGGAAAGTGCCCGTCATTGGCATTGCCAAGCGGCTCGAAGAGATTTATTTCCCTGGCGATAGCATACCCATTTACATCGATAAGAAATCAGAAAGTCTGAAGATCATTCAGCACCTGCGCGATGAAGCCCACCGTTTTGGCATCACCCACCACCGCAATCGCAGGGAAAAGGGCAGCCTGAAATCGCAACTGTCAGAAATTAAAGGTATTGGACCACAAACCGAAAAGATACTGCTAAATACCTTTAAATCAGTAGCTGGCATTAAACGTGCCAGCGAAGAAGAACTGATTAAGGCCGTCGGGATTGCAAAAGCAAAAATTCTGAAAGACTTTTTTGGGGAATAAATTAAGGATTATGAACAGGTTACGACCAGTCCCTGCAAGTTTTAACCCCAAACTTTCCCTTCTTCAAAAAAATCAAAGAGATACTTCTCATCGAATTCGATTTAATTTGTAACGCAGCGCTGCTGCTAAACCAACCGTTGTTCTATGCAATTTAGTGGATTTGTTTGGATTGGCAAGAATTTTTGATTTTTTCTTCGGTTTAGTGGTGCAGCGCACCTAAATATGGGTAGCATATTCAGCCTTTGGTAACATTCAAGGTGCAGCGCACCGCGACATAAAATGAAGGGCAGGTCGCGACCGAACCCAAATCAACCGACTCTTCTCCATAATTCCCCTTTTGGTTTGAATTAAATTTTTCTTTTGGGAAATTTTTTGGAAATTAGCCGTTTCAAAGAGACAATAAAAAAATGGAACTCCAGCCCTGGGTTGAAAAGTTTCTGGTGTGGCGGCAAAAACACCTGAGCGACCGGAATTTTATTCTGATCCTTTGCGTCATTATTGGCTTGCTGGCATCTATTGCTGCTGTGGTGCTGAAAACCGGGGTGCACTATTTCGAGGCCTGGGTGCGCAACACCCCCGGCCGCCACATGGAGAACTATTTCTTTCTGATATTCCCGCTGATCGGGATACTGATCACCGTATTCTATATCCGCAACTTTGTGAAGGAAGATATTGGCCACGGGGTTTCGCGCATTTTGTATGCCATTTCGCGCAACAAGGGGGTGATGAAAATGCACAACATGTGGTCGTCGGTGGTGGCCTGCACTTTTACCAGCGGCTTTGGCGGCTCGGTGGGTATGGAGGCGCCCATCGTCAGCACCGGGGCGGCCATAGGATCGAACGTGGCGCAGGCCGTGAAACTGGGCCATAAACGCACGGTTTTGCTTATGGGTTGCGGCGCAGCGGCTGCCATTGCAGCCATTTTTAAAGCACCCATTGCCGGGCTGATCTTCGCCCTCGAAGTACTCATGCTCGACCTCACCATGGCTTCCATTATTCCGCTGCTAACTGCCGCGGTGACCGGCGCTATTTTCTCAGCCTTTTTTCTGGGCGAAGGGGTGGAGTTTTATTTTACATTGAAAGATCCTTTTGATTTTGGTTCTATCCCGTTTTATATTTTGCTTGGCATTTTTACCGGCGCTGTTTCGCTTTATTTTTCGTGGATGAACGGCAAGGTGGAATCCAGGATAAAAAAGATCAACAAGCCTTACAACAGGGTTATGATCGGGGGGCTGGTGCTCGGGGTGCTGATTTTCCTTTTTCCGCCGCTCTTTGGCGAAGGCTACTTTACCATGCGCAGCATGCTTTCGGGCCAACCTGAAGACTTGCTGCTCGAAAGTCCCTTTGGACACCTCATGGACAATTCGGGATTGTTGTTCATCGGCTTCCTGGTTTGTGTGCTTTTCTTTAAAGCCATTGCCACCTCACTCACCACAGGCGCCGGTGGCATTGGGGGAGTGTTTGCACCAAGCTTGTTTATGGGGGGCATTTCCGGTTTCATTTTTTCAAGGCTTGCAAACACTTTCTCAGGGTTTAATATTTCTGAATACAATTTCGCCCTGGTGGGCATGGCCGGACTCATCGCCGGAGTTATGCATGCGCCATTGACGGCTATTTTTCTCATTGCCGAGATCACCGGCGGGTACGAGTTATTTATCCCGTTAATCATTACAGCCTCCATTTCGTACCTGACTGTTAATTACTTCGAACCCCACTCACTCTACACCAGGAAACTTGCTGAGACTGGCGACCTGATTACCCACCACAAGGATAAAGCGGTACTGACGTTGCTTAACGTCGAATCGGTAATTGAAACAAACCTCAATACAGTTACCCCTGAAATGACCCTGGGTGAGCTGGTAAAAGTTATTGCCAAATCAAAACGAAACATTTTCCCGGTACTCGATCCTGAAGGGAACTTCCTGGGCATTGTATGGCTTGATGATGTGCGTGAAATCATGTTCGACAGCAGTAAATACGAACAACTCAAGGTACGAAACCTGATGTTTCAGCCAAGGGCAACGGTGAGCCTGACAGACAGCATGGATACCGTGATGAGAAAGTTCCGCGAAAGCGAGTTGTGGAATATGGCGGTAGTGGAGAACGGTAAGTACAAGGGCTACATCTCCCGCTCAAACGTGTTCAATATTTACCGCAATATGCTGATTGAATTTTCGGAAGAATAACCTTGGGACAGGTCGCGCCTTTTGCCTGATAAGGGTCGCTTCAAAATTTCTAATAAGGTATTTTCTTAATTAAGGCCTGGATCTCTTTATCTCCCAATGTTTCCAAATCGGCCTTATCAAATATTGAAAGCAGAAATACCGTTTCTTCTCTGAATAAAACATGAGTTATTATTCTGCCTCCTCCTGACCTTCCTTTTCCTTTGCTTTTAATGGATATGCGTATTTTAAAACAATTCCTGCCCAAGGGAATCCCCATGTCAGGGTTTTGTTTTAATTCGCCCACTAATTTTTGTAATTCCTTTTTTAAGGATGGATATTTTTTTGAAAGACGCCTGGCTTCCTTTTCGAATGGTAAAACAGTTTTTACCTTATAACTCATTGATAAACTCTTCTGCATCACGTGCTTCTTTTTGGCCATGCAAAACGAGTTTCATTTCTTCAATGGCTTCATTAAGATTCAGAAGAAATTGCTTTTTAATCTTCAATTGCTGGTAAGCTTCAAGGTCCTTTTGAATTTTCTCCCAATCTCTCATGGGCAAAAGGACGGCATTCTTTTTGCCTTTTTCGTCGGTTATGTATTTAATATCCATGGCCATAATCATATTACAGGGTATAAGGTCAAATTTCACCATTTTTTTTGTTAAAACAAAATTTGAAATTCGATTCCAGGCATCAATTACCTTGGTTTTTTTAGAATAATGTAAGTAGGGACAAGTCGCGACTAGTAGGGACAAGTCGCGACTTGTCCCTACTGTAAAGAAATTAGAAAAGTGCGGAATGGCTAATAATTCTTCTCTGGGTACAAATCGAACCACCACTGCGGCTGGTCTTTCAGGTAGCGGTCCCACCAGGCCATGATGGTGTTGTGCCATTCGATGCGCTTATTGTAGGTTACAATGTGGTGGTCTTCGCCTTTTACCATGATGAGTTCCACGGGGCGGCCAAGGATTTTCAGGGCGGTGTACATCTGGATGCTTTCGCCTGGAGGCACATTGGTGTCGCTGTCGCCGGTGAGCAGCAGCAGGGGGGTGGTCACCTTGTCGGCATGAAACAGTGGGCTTTGGCCCACATAGATATCCTGCCTGTTCCAGGGGAAGCTAAATGCCGTTGCCCCGGCGCTGTATGAATAGCCCCAATACCCTTCGCCCCAGTAACTTGAAATGGAGCTGATGCCGGCGTGCGAGATGGCCGTGGCGAAAATATCGGTGCGGGTCATAAGCAGCATGGTCATAAAGCCGCCGTAAGAAGCGCCCGCACAGCCCACCTTTGATGCGTCGGTAAAAGCGTGTTCGTTGAGGAAGGCCTTGGTGGCATCAATAATTTCGTCGGCTACAGTTATGCCCCAGTTGTTCACGTGGGCTGCCGAAAAATCCTGTCCGAAGCCGATGGCGCCGCTTGGCTGCAGCACATACACTACGTAACCATTGCCTGCCCACAGGTTAAAGGGGTAGCGCCCGCCAAAAGTACGGCCAACGGGTGTAGTGCCGCCATAGTAATAGACAATGACCGGATATTTATTCTCCGGATTAAAACCGGGTGGGAGGTAATAGCGCCCTTTTATGTTGAGGTTATCTTCGGTGGTAAAATCCCAATCGCGGACTTCGCCAAACTGCACATGGCGATATGTTTGGCCTTCAGTGTCTTCCAGCACCTGAAAACGGTTGTTGCGCAGGTTCATTACATAGGCTTTCTGGGGGGCATTGGTGTGTGAGCCAAGATAAGTGGCCGTCAGTTCCTTTTCGGCAAAATTGATGCCCGAAAGCATGTCCACACCCGTTTCAACCCGGCTGAAACGATCGCGTCGAACATCGTAACGGTAGAGGCGCTGGTAATCTTCTTCCACCACATGCAGATAAATGTTGTTTTCCACCGGATGCCAGTAAACGGAAGACACCGATGGGTCGAAATTCAGAGTTATACATTTCACGTTGCCTGTTTCAAGGTCGTAGATGTATGCCTGGCGGTCAGTGTTATTCGATATGGTTCCTTCCGGGATGTTAAGGCCGGCACCATCAAAGGCCATGGGGCCGCCGGTGGCCAGCAGCTTTTTGCCGTCGGGCGAGAAGGAAGCCGAAACCCCCCAGCTCTGATCAGCCATTAAGGTGTCAACGACAAGGGTAGCCAGGTCGAGCAGCAACAGGGCGGATTTTGAAAAGGGCCGAACCTCATAATCAGGTCTCGACATGCTTATGAGCAAGGTTTTTCCATCGGGGCTGATGTCCATAAGTGAGGTGCTCACATTGCCATAAGTCAGGCGGGTTTTCAGTCCTGTGTCCACATCATATTTGTAAAGGAAGTTTCGGTTTCTCCAGCTTCCTGGTCGGTCTTGCATGCCAAGTACCTGCCGCATGGTGGCATCGGTGCCTGTGCCGTCTTCGCGTACCGAAAAAATGATATAACTTCCATCGGGCGCCCAGCGAAACATGCCCATTTTGTCTTCATCTTCAAGCAAGGTGCGAATCTCACCGGTTTCGATGTTATGCCAGTGAATGGTCGATTTGTTGCTGCGGCTGGTAATATAGCTCAAGATGCTTCCGCTGGAAAGCCATGTGAAGCGCGATGCCCGCGAGTGTTTAAAAGAATATGCCAGGGTGTTGTCGGAAAAACGGCGGATGTCTGTCCACGACTCCGATTGATCGCTGGGTGGCAGCGACTGACGATAGCTGATGGCGTAGTGCTTTCCATCAGCCGAAGGCTGCACGGAGGTGATTTTTACCCCATCCATTACGTGGTTAATGTTTTTAATGTTGGCAGGGCTAAGGGTGGGGGTAAGGTCGCCCAGGGCAAAGGGCTCCTTAATCTCCAGGTTGGCTATTAGCCGCCACTCCAGGCTCTCTTCGGCCGGTTTCAGTGCCTTGACAACGAGCAGGTGGGTGCCGCGCGTAAGCTTCAGTTCCTTGCTCACCCGCCCGGTGGATCCTTCTTCTTTTTCAATGGTGGTTTTGCTGCCAATGCGCTCGCCGTTAAGATAGGCCTCGACCATATGTGCGCTTCTTATCTCAAGCTGGGTTGAGATCCAGCGCTCCGCCTTAATGTAGGTAGCCAGATAAGCCACTTGTGGCTCAGTGGTCTGGCTGCCATCGTGCAGCAACAAAAAACCATTCTCATCTGCGAAAGCAGCCTGCCATTGCGCGTTTTGGCCTCCAAACCAAGATAGCATCATGCTTTCTTCAGGAAAATAATCCTTCAGGCTGAAGTGGCTGAAAGAGAGCAATTCATTGTTAGAAAAAGGTTTCCCTTCCACATTTTTCATGTCGTGAAAGGCAGGCTTGATTAAAGGTAAGGTGCCGGTAGAAAGCCATTGGGAAATGACCAGTTTTTCCTGGGCAGGCAGCAGAAAGGGGATAAGCATAAGGGCCCACAAAACAAAGTTGGTTCTTTTCATGTTAATCAGGTTATTGATTTATTTGGGTTTCAAGGAAATTCCGGGTAAAAATAGCATTTTTAGGTCTTTCTGCCGTCACAGGCGATTGCTTAAAATTGTTTAATTTTGAGCCTGTTTTAGCGTAATAAACTTCAACATAATAAAAACTTCGAAATATCATGGAAAAAGACCGTCAGATTTTTGATTTGATTGAGCAGGAGCACCAGCGCCAGTTGCATGGTGTGGAGCTGATCGCCTCAGAGAACTTTGTAAGCGAGCAGGTAATGCGTGCCATGGGCAGCGTGATGACCAACAAGTACGCAGAAGGTTACCCCGGCCGCCGCTATTATGGTGGTTGCCAGATTGTGGACCAGAGCGAGCAGCTGGCCATCGACCGCGCCAAGGAACTTTTTGGTGCAGAGTATGCCAATGTGCAGCCCCACAGCGGCGCCCAGGCCAATGCGGCCGTGTTCCTTGCCTGCCTGCAGCCCGGCGACACCTTTATGGGCCTCGACCTCAGTCATGGCGGTCACCTCTCGCATGGCTCACCCGTTAACCTTTCGGGTATGATTTACAAGCCAGTGGCTTATAGGGTTAAGGAAGATACCGGCACCATCGACTATGATCAGATGGAAAAAATGGCCCTGCAGGAAAAACCCAAAATGATCATTGCCGGCGCTTCGGCGTATCCGCGCGACTGGGACTACAAGCGCATGCGCGAAATTGCCGACAAGGTAGGTGCCATTCTTATGGCCGACATTGCCCATCCTGCTGGTCTTATCGCAGCAGGGCTGCTCAACAACCCCTTGTCCCATTGCCACATTATTACCACCACCACGCATAAAACCCTGCGTGGACCGCGTGGTGGCCTCATCCTCATTGGAAAAGACTTTGAAAATCCATGGGGTCAGAAAACGCCTAAGGGCGAAATTAAAATGATGTCGGCTGTGATCGACAGTGCGGTTTTTCCAGGCACCCAGGGAGGGCCGCTGGAGCACGTCATTGCCGCTAAGGCCGTCGCTTTTGGCGAAGCCCTTCATGCGTCCTTCAAAGAGTATGGCATACAGGTGATGAAAAATGCCCAGGCTATGGCTAAGGCCTTTATTGCCAAAGGATATCATGTAACTTCCGGAGGTACCGACAACCACCTGATGCTGATCGACCTGCGTTCTAAATTCCCTGAAATTACCGGCAAGAAGGTCGAAAACACCCTGGTGCTGGCCGATATTACCATTAACAAGAACATGGTTCCCTTCGACAGCCGCTCACCTTTCACAACCTCAGGTATCCGCATTGGTACACCAGCCATTACCACCCGCGGCCTTAAGGAAGAACATGCCATTCAGATCGTCGACCTGATTGACGAGGTGATCTCGAACATCGACAACCAGGAAGTGATCGAAAGCGTGAAGAAAAAAGTACACAAGCTCATGGAAGGCTTCCCGCTTTTCGCTTATTAAAATTATTTCCATAATAGAAATGGAGGCCAGCGCCTCCATTTTTTTTGCTTTTTTCAGCCATTAATCGAACTTTTATTTGTCAAGATGGGCAAATTCCTGCTTTTTGTTTTTGTATCTTTGATTTTTGAAGGGAAATTCTGAGAAAATCTTTTTTTGATCATGAAGACCATTTATCTTGTTCGCCACGCCAAATCATCCTGGGCAGATCCCGGCCAGAAGGACCATGAGCGTCCGCTGCTGAAGGTGGGCATCGACCGCACGCAAAAGGTTGCAGATTTTCTGATAAAAAAGAAAGTCAAGCCCGGGCTGATCATTTCCAGCCATGCCGTGCGTGCATTCCAGACTGCCCGGTTGCTGGCCAAAGCACTGGGTTTTCCTGAAGAAGACATCCGGCAGGAGCGCCAGATTTACCTTGGTACCGAAGACAGCCTGCTCGACCTGGTGCATGCGCTGCCCGATGAGCTGGAGAGCGTAATGCTTGTTGGGCACAACCCGGTAATGACAGGTCTGGCACAAATGCTGCAAGCCAGGATAACTGAAGATTTGTCCACCTCGGCTGTGGTCAGCGTCTCCTTCGAAACCGATACATGGCAAAGCTTGCTGCTGGCCTCAAAACAGGTCAACTTTGTGGTTTATCCCAGGATGCTCTGAAGTTTCGCAGAAAACTTAATATGGCTTTAACAGAACGCAATGGTTTTTAGCCTATTATTGCGACTTAAGGGTTCCGGACCGCACATGGCCGATCATAACCTGTCAGTATTTAAATGAAGAAAGTGCAAAACATAAACCGTGAGATCAGCTGGCTTTCGTTCAATGAGCGGGTGCTGCAGGAGGCCGCCGATGAGCGGGTGCCCCTTATTGAGCGCTTGCGGTTTCTGGGTATATACTCAAACAACCTCGACGAGTTTTATCGCGTCAGGGTGGCAACCCTTCGTCGCATCAGCGACTTCAGCGAGGATATCCCCGAAGATATGCCATACGACCCGGCGAAGATCCTGAAAAAGATCAACGATATTGAACAAAAACAGCAAGAGAAGTTCAGCAGCATATACCAGGAGCTGCTTGCCGAGCTCGAAACGCATAATATTTTTCTGGTCAACGAAAAGGAGCTAACCCCTGAGCAGGGCGAGTTTGTGACCCGTTTTTTCGAAGAAAACGTGCGTCCCAACCTTTTTCCCATTATGATCAAAAATTTCAAGCGCTCCTCGTTTTTGCGCGATCGGGCCATTTACCTTGCCGTACACCTGCAAAAAATAGACAAGAGCCTCAGGGACGATTCGGCGCTGATACGGGTTCCCGCGGCCAGCATATCGCGCTTTGTGCTACTGCCGCGCGCCAACGACAGGCAATTCATTATTTTGCTCGATGATGTGATTCGCTACAACCTGGCCAGTATTTTTTCCATTTTCAACTACGATAAGTTCGAGGCCTACTCCATAAAACTAACCCGTGATGCCGAGCTCGACATCGACAACGATGTGTCGAAAAGTTTTATGGAGCGTATGACCGAAAGCTTGAAGCAGCGCAGACAGGGCCGCCCGGTGCGTTTTATTTACGATGAGGCTATGCCCAAGAGCCTGATGAAAATGCTGGCCGAGAGGCTCAAAATATCCGAAAAAGATAATATGCACCATGGGGGGCGCTATCACAATTTCAAGGATTTCATGACTTTCCCCAACGTGGAAAAGGCTCACCTGGAATACCCTCCAATGCCCCCTTTGCCTCATTCCAGCCTGGCAGGGGCAAAAAGCATGCTGGCGGCCATGCAGCAAAAAGATATTATGCTGCACTTTCCCTATCAGTCGTTTCACTATATTGTCGATTTGCTTCGCGAAGCCTCTATCGATCCCAGGGTGAGGTCAATAAAAATGACCCTCTACCGGGTGGCAAAAAACTCTAAGGTGATCAATGCCCTGATCAATGCCGCGCGCAACGGCAAAAAGGTGACCGTTTTTCTTGAACTGCAGGCCCGCTTCGATGAGAAAGCCAACATTTACTGGTCGGAAAAGATGCAGGAAGAAGGGGTGGAAATCATTCACGGGGTTCCCGGCCTGAAAGTGCACAGCAAGCTTATTCTGATAAAACGCAAGGAAGGCAAGAAAACCATGCTTTATGCCAATATCGGGACCGGTAACTTCAACGAAGAGACCGCCGGTATTTATGGCGACGACAGCCTGCTGACCTGCAATCCCCATATTACTGAAGAGGTCGACAAAGTATTCAGCTTGTTTGAAAAAACCTGGTATGCACCGGTGAATTTCAGGCATCTAATTGTTTCGCCTTTCCGTACCCGCAATTTTGTTGTGCAGCAAATTGAACGCGAAATAAAAAATGCCAGGGCAGGTCAACCCGCAGCCATTTTCCTGAAACTCAACTCACTGGTTGATGAGGCCATTGTTAAGAAGCTATATGCTGCCAGTAAGGCTGGGGTGAAATGCCGTCTTATCGTCCGCGGGATCTGCGTGTTGATTCCAGGAAAACCCGGCTTGAGCGAAAACATTGAAGTGATTAGTATAGTCGATCGCTTTCTGGAGCATTCCCGCGTTTTTGTTTTTCATAATGATGGCGATGAAAAATACTATATCTCTTCGGCCGACATGATGACGCGTAACCTCGATCACCGTATTGAGGTGGGTTGCCCCGTGCTTGATCCCGACATTCAACAGGAGCTGCGCAATATGCTTGAGCTGCAGTGGAAGGATAATGTGAAAGCCCGCATCGTGGATGGCAGGCAGCAAAACCACTATCGTGTGCCTGCTCCGGGCGAAATACCGGTGCGCAGCCAGGAAGCCATTTACCAATACTTCTGGCAACTTTTAAATAAAGGATAAATCATGCTTTTAGGCGCTGTAGATATTGGATCCAATGCCGTGAGGCTTTTCTTTGCCAACGTGTTTGACCAGGATGGAGAAGTGGTGGCCGAAAAAGCCTCGCTGGTGCGTATACCCCTTCGGCTGGGTGAGGAAGTTTTTAAGAAAGGCAAGATTTCGAAAGAGAAAATGGAGCAACTGGTAAAGACTATGAAGGCTTTTAAGTTGCTTATTGAGGTTGTGGAGCCAGTGGCCTTCAGGGCATGTGCCACGGCTGCCATGCGCGAGGCTGAAAACAGCGCCGGGCTGCTCAAGCGCATCAAAAAGGAAGCCGGTATCGACATTGAGATAATTGATGGACTGGAAGAAGCCCGCATTGTGAGCACGGTGAGCCATCTGAACTTCGATGGGTCTTACCAAAAGGTGATGTATATTGACGTGGGAGGTGGCTCTACCGAAATATCAATTCTCGAAAGCCAACGGATCGTAGCTTCCAACTCTTTTAAAATTGGAACCGTCAGGCTGCTCAACGGAATGGTAAAGGCTTCGGAATGGGATAAGATGAAAGCATGGCTTACGCAGTTTAAAGGAAAAAACGAACAACTGCTGCTGGTGGGCTCGGGCGGAAACATTAACAAAATAACCAAGCTATATGGCGATATTGCACATAAAACGCTTTCGTTCTCAGCGCTTGAGCAAGCCCTCGGCCACCTGGGGAGTTACTCTGTGCAAGACCGTGTGGAATTAATGGGCATGCGCCCCGACAGGGCCGACGTCATCATCCCGGCAGGTCAGATCTTTCATTTTATTATGGATTACCTGAAAGTCGGTCTTGTTTTTGTGCCCAAAATAGGTCTTTCCGACGGCATTGTCAGTATTCTGTTTAGCGAGCAAAGCAAAAAAATGGCCGCCAGAAGGTAGTGCTGAAATCTGCCTGACAGTTGCCCTAAAAATTGTTTGCCTTAGGGGCAATTCCCCTTATTTGCAGTATATTTGTGTAAAGCAAGAGTTCTTAGCCATTTTACTGATTATGCAGGAAACAGCCACATTCGATCAAGAACGCGCGGAGATTCTGAAACGTTACCGGCAGCTCATTTCCTCGTGCCGTCCTTCCACCACCAAGGAAGACCGCGAGCGGATGCGCAAGGCTTTCGACTTTGCCGTGGAGGCCCACAAGAACCACCGGCGAAAAAGTGGAGAGCCCTACATCTTTCATCCCATAGCCGTAGGCCAAATTGTGGTGGAGGAAATCGGCCTGGGTACCACCAGCGTGATTTGTGCCTTGCTGCACGATGTGGTGGAAGATACCGACTACACCCTTGCCGATATTTCTGAGCATTTCGGTGAGGAGGTATCACGCATTATTGATGGCCTTACCAAGATCAGCGACATTTTCGACCAAACCACCTCGGTGCAGGCCGAAAACTTCCGCAAAATGCTGCTTACGCTCTCTGACGACGTAAGGGTAATTCTGATCAAACTGGCCGACCGCCTGCACAATATGCGCACCCTCGACTCCCTGCCGCCCAAAAAGCAGTTAAAAATCGCCAACGAAACCCTCTACCTGTTTGCACCCCTGGCCCACCGCCTGGGTTTCCATGCTATAAAAAGCGAGCTCGAAGACCTGGCCCTGAAGTATACCGAACCCGAAATTTTTACTTCCATTTCGCAGAAGCTGGTCGACTCGGAAGAAGAACGTAACCGCTTCATTACTGCCTTTACCGATCCCATAAAAAAATCGCTGGAGAAGGAGGGTTTCAACTTCACCATTCTGGCACGCACCAAATCCATCAGCTCCATTTGGGGCAAAATGCAGAAAAAGGAAGTGCCCTTTGAGGAGGTGTACGACATTTTTGCCATCCGCATTATTATCGATACGCCCGAGCCGCGCGAAAAGGCCGACAGCTGGAAGGTTTATTCCATAGTTACGGATATTTACCGGCCCAACCCCGACCGCCTGCGCGACTGGATATCCACGCCCAAGGCCAACGGATACGAGTCGCTGCACACCACGGTGATGAGCAAGTCGGGCAAATGGGTGGAGGTGCAGATTCGCACCCGCCGCATGGACGAGGTGGCCGAGAAAGGCTATGCTGCCCATTGGAAATACAAGGAGGCGAAAACCGGCGAAAGCGGCATCGACAAATGGCTTAAACGCATACGCGAGATTCTGAAAACCGCCGAGTCTGATGCCCTCGACTTTATCGATGACTTTAAGTTAAATCTCTTCTCCGACGAGATCATAGTGTTTACACCCAAAGGCGAATTGCGTACCCTGCCCATTGGCAGCACGGCGCTCGACTTTGCCTACAGCATTCACTCGCAAGTGGGCAACCACTGCCTTGGAGCCAAAGTAAACCATAAGCTGGTGCCCCTCAGCAATGTGCTGAAAAGCGGCGACCAGGTGGAAATCATCACCTCTGCCAAGCAGGTGCCTAAGCCCGACTGGCTAAATTATGTCACCACCGCCCGGGCTAAGGGCCGCATAAAAGCTGCCCTGAAGGAGGAACGCAAGAAGCAGGCTGAGGATGGTAAGGAAATCCTGGATCGCAAACTCAAGCAGTTTAAGATCGAAAACAACCCCACCAACATTCAGAAGCTGGTAGAGCATTTCAAACTGGCAGCGCCCCTCGATCTGTATTACGATGTGGCCATCGGAAAGATAGGGCAGAAAGAGCTGAAAGCATACCATTCTGAGCAGGAAAAAGGCGGGATTCTTTCGTATCTGAAAAACCCCTTCGGGCGCTCCAGGGAAACTGCAACACAGGAAAAAGCCCAGGATGATCCCATCAGGCAGCAGCTGAAAAGCAAACCCGACACCCTGCTGATTGGCGACAACCTCGAAAACCTAAACTATACCCTTTCGCCTTGCTGCAACCCAATACCTGGCGACGATGTGTTTGGTTTCGTTACCATTAACGAAGGCATCAAAATTCACCGCAACAACTGCCCCAATGCCGTGCAGCTCATGTCGAAGTACGCTTACCGCATTGTAAAGGCCAAGTGGATCACCAACAAAAACATTGCTTTCCTTTCGGGAATCCGAATTAAGGGGATAGACGAAATCGGGTTGCTTCGAAACCTTACCAATACCATTTCCAGCGAATACAACATCAATATTCGGAGCATTAATATCGACACCAATGCCGGAACATTTGAAGGCGATGTAATGCTTTATATTCATGACACACAGCACCTTAGTAATCTGATTAACAAACTTAAAAAACTTAAGGGCGTGCAGTCGGTTTCGCGGATCGGGAAGATTTCTTAGCCTTGTAAGTAGTTGAAAAACAGGCAATAGCTTAATTATTTATAAAGATTTCAAATAACAAATTTTTTTCATATCTTTGAGCCAATCAGCCCGGCAAACAGGTGTTTTACGGGATGGTTGCCGCACTTGCAGGAATATGCATGTAGGAATATTCCGGCGGCCTGCAGAAATGAATAAATTTGCTTAGATGAAAGAATCAAAGGCATTTCAGGAGGTTTACGAAGCCGTTAAAAACATTTTTTCCTCTTACCTCACGGCCAACGGGCACAGGAAAACGCCCGAACGCTTCACTATTTTGCGTGAGATTTATCTCACCGAAGGCCATTTTGATGTGGAGTCGCTCTATATCAAAATGAAAAATAACAAATACCGCGTTAGCCGGGCCACCCTCTACAACACCATAGAGTTGCTTCAAAACTGCAAACTGGTTATTAAGCATCAGTTTGGAAAAAATGTAGCACAGTTCGAGAAATCCTACAAATACAAACAGCATGATCACGTGATCTGTTCCGAATGCGGTCTGGTGTATGAATTTTGTGATCCCCGCCTGCAGGAAATTCAGAACTCAGTGGCGGAAATCATGAATGTGAAGATAACCCATCGTTCCTTTGTTTTTTACGGCCTCTGCGTTGATTGCCAGAAACTGAAAGAAAATTAAAACACCAGCATTTTTTGTTTCAGGTTTATTGGGTAAAACAGTTTGCGCTGTGCCCAAAATGCGTTAAATTTGGCCTTGCAATGAAGCGCGCGTAACAGCCGCTTTTTTTATGTCATATTCTTAACAAAAGTATAATGAAGCAGGCCAATAAAGCAGATGTACTGCTTGGATTGCAATGGGGCGACGAGGGCAAGGGCAAGATCGTAGATGTGCTAACGCCCAATTACCAATTGATTGCCCGTTTTCAGGGCGGCCCCAACGCCGGGCACACCCTCGAGTTCGAAAATCGCAAGTATGTGCTGCATACCATCCCTTCGGGCATCTTTCATGCCGGTAGCAAAAACCTCATTGGCAGCGGGGTGGTGATCGACCCTTATATTTTCAGCCAGGAGCTCGACCATCTCGATATTGACCAGGAACAGCTGCGCCAAAGTTTGCTGATCTCGGCCCGCGCACACCTGATCACGCCCGGCCACCGCCTGCTCGATGCCGCCAACGAAGCCTCCAAGGGCCTCAAGAAGATCGGCAGCACCCTCAAGGGTATAGGGCCAACCTATACCGACAAAATTGCACGTAGCGGCCTGCGCCTGGGCGACTCCAGTCACCCTGATTTTGAAAACATTTATCAGCAGTTGAAGGAATCGCACCTGCGGCTGGTAAAGGGCCTGGGCTATTCGAAAGACGATTTCAAAATTGAATGCATGCCTTTTGATGAATATGAGAAGCAATGGTTCGAGGGCCTGCATCGCATCCAGCAGCTGCAGCTTGTGGAAAGCGAAGTCTACATTAACCAGGCGCTCGACAGCGGGGTGAAGGTGCTGGCCGAAGGCGCCCAGGGTACCTTGCTCGACATTGACTTCGGCTCCTATCCCTTCGTTACCTCCAGCAACACCATTGCCGCCGGCGCCTGCACAGGACTGGGCCTGGCACCCACCAGGATAGGGGAGGTGTTCGGCATATTCAAAGCTTACTGCACCCGCGTGGGCAGCGGGCCCTTCCCTACTGAGCTGTTCGATGCCGATGGCGAAAACCTGCGAAAAAGTGGCAACGAATTTGGCTCCACTACCGGCCGCCCGCGCCGCTGCGGCTGGCTCGACCTGCCCGCCCTGAAATACTCCGTTATGCTAAACGGCGTAAGCCAACTTATTATGACTAAAGTGGATGTGCTTAGCGAGATGAAACAATTCAAGGTTTGTGTGGGCTACAATTACAATGGCAAGCTGGTTGAATTCCTGCCTTCTTCATACGAACCCGAAAAGCTCAAGCCTGTGCTGATCGACTTCAAGGGCTGGCATTGCGACCTGGCTTCGTTCAAATCCATAGAGGAGCTGCCAGCCGAGCTCCATGCCTATCTTCGCCTCATTGAAGATTTTGTGAAGGTACCCATCGAGATCGTATCCACCGGCCCCGACCGCACCCAGACCCTTTTCAGGAAATAACCGGCAAACCCAATCTGATGAGCCGCTTGCTCCGCAAACTCTATTACCTTTTGCCACCCAAGCCCAGACGGGTTTTCAGGCGCTTGTTCTTCCTGCCCATCGACCTGGCCGAAAGCCTTATGGGCAAGCGCCCGGAGCTGGCACCGCCACGTGGAAAAATATTCGTGGGGCAGGGTGATTTTGTGGAGATCGGCGACACCCTGCTGCGGCACTTTCAGCAGCTTTGCCAATTGCAACCCCACCAGCGCGTGCTCGATGTGGGCTGTGGCATCGGCCGCATTGCCCGGCCACTGGCAGGCTTCCTCAACGAAAAAGGCAGCTACGAAGGCTTCGACATTGTGAAGGAAGGCATCGACTGGTGCAAAAAGCATTATGCCGGCTATCCCAATTTCAGGTTCCTATACACCCCCCTGCAAAACGACCTCTATAACCTTTCTACCGATCAAAAGGCATCTGACTTTACTTTCCCTTACGGGGAAAATGAATTCGACCTGGTGGTGCTCACCTCCGTCTTTACCCATATGCAGCCCGCCGATGTGGCGCACTACCTGAAGGAGATCGGCCGTGTAATGAAACCCGGCGGACGTTGCTTCGCCACCTTCTTCATCATCACCCCGGCATCAGAAAAGCGTCTGGATGAATCCGAAAGCCCCTTCTTCGCGCACCGCTACGGGCATTACTTCCTGCACAACCCCAGGGTGAAAGATGCCAACATCGCCTACCGGCACGAATATCTCAGCGGGCTGTTTGCCAATGCCGGTCTGGAGCAACTGCAGTTCCACCCCGGCTGGTGGGCCGGTTTGCCACAAGCGCAATGCCTGAATTTTCAGGATGTGGTGATCCTGAGAAAATAAGCAGAAACTGCTTTCGCAACGTTCCCCTTATAAAATGCTCCTATTCTGGCTCGCCCCTGATCCAAACATAAAACGTAATTAACCCATGAATAACACGTAACCAACACGTAGTTGAAACGTAATTGCACGTTTCAACTACGTTTCAACTACGTGTTAACTACGTTTGAACTACGTTTAAACTCTGACCGTGAAACGACCCAGTAAGGTATGTGACTGGCCTTTGGTATGGCTGGTTTACCCTCGCTGAATTCGAGTCAAATTTGCAGACCTTAGAGATTTCAACTCCCTACAACACCACTGATCGAAATTTCTCTATCCACATCGATTATTCTTTAATTTGCCCCTTCTAAGCGGATTCGCATTTATTTATTTGTAAAATATTTGAAACCCGAGACGCGCCGAAAGGCGCGTCTGTACGGTATTTGCAGTGAGAGAAAATAAGCCGCGCCGGCAGGCGCGGCTCTACTATGGGGCTTAGGCAAAGATTGGTGCGGGCCAATTCTGCTTTCAAAAAAATGAAAACCTACATTATCCCCTTGCGCTGCGACGGACCGCCTGCTGCTGCTAAGGCTAGCCTTGCGCAGCGCCAGAACCATTGATGCTCCTTAACCCAGGGTTGCGCTCGCTTCACTCGCTCACCCTGGGCTATTAACATTTTACCCTTTCAGGGTAATGACCTGTTTGCGAGGATTGGTTAAGGTTCGGACGCGGGGTGACCCGCTTTCGAGAAATTTGGTTGGCATTCAAGGAAGTTTGCGTGCGGGGGCCCTGACCTTTATTTTGTTACTTCCCGGCTGCCGCTTTGGCCCTTGCCTTTGGCGGGCAGGTTTTTGGGCAATCAAAAAAAGTAAAAGCAAAAAAACTTTCCAAAATACCAACCCACTTCATATTCTCAAAAAATTTCTATCTTGCAGGCTGAAAATGTTCTTTGAAAAGCATGCTTAGGCCTGCTGTGTGAAGCCTGGCCAGCCCCTTAGCTACAACCGCTATGCCTATGTGTTTAACAACCCCCTTAGCCACACCGACCCCAGCGGGTATATAACCATGCCCATAAAAGACGATGGCCAAATCATGCAAGTCGATTTGAATGATTACTATAAGCCGGAGTGGCTTGGTTACAGTGGCTATAATCAATTATTTGGGGGAGGAAGTGGTGGCCTGCTTGGAAGTGGAACTGGTTTTGGATTGCCAGGTGTTGGCGGGAATGGAGCAGGGGAGAACGGGATATATTATGATTGGGTCTCAGGCACCTTTCGTTATGTTTCCAATCCCGGGCGTGTGGTCATTGGAGGCTTCTGGCTGGATGTCCCCATATCTGAAAAAGTAAATGAAGGCCTGGATGGAGAAATTGCAGGCCGCTGGATTATTGGCGCTGGGATAAGGTCCATTTTTATTAACCCCGGGTTTGGGGAGGGGAGTTTCTCTAGTTCGGGTGGAAATCATGGCATAGATGATTATGTCGGCTTAGCTGTTAGCGCCGTTGGAGCATATAACGGATTTATGGGAGATGCATTTTATAGCAAGTATCATCATGTGCAAAAAAATGGAACCATTCGTTCCGCAAAATTCGTAAAGAACAACGCGAATAAAATTTATCAAACCAGTAGGGATGGAGTAAAAGCCTTAACAAAAAATGCTAGAGTTTTAAGTAGAGGAGCAGGAATTGTAGGAAGTGCTATTTCTGTAGGTCAATTCGTATATGAGCCAACAATTGCAAATGCGTTTGATGGTGTGATGAGTGCCACAGCTTTTATTCCTGTGGTAGGTTGGGCTGTTTCTGGCACATATTTTATTTTAAATACATTTACCACTGCTACAACAGGTCAAACTATTGGTGAACATATTTTTGGAGATAAAAGAGTTTTTTAGCTATGAAGTTTTTTGATTATATTTTTTACAGAGTTTCAAGGTATTATCTAAAAAAGTGGGATGATGATACTGGACCAATTTATGGAATAGGTTTAGTGTCTATAATGCAACTCATTCATGTTTTATTTTTAGCTGTGATATTATCATTGGCATCTGAACCAATAAATGAAATATTGTTTGAAAGAAAAGAAGGGAAGAATTTTCTAAATTCGGGTATTATTTATCCTGTGGCAATTTTATTTATTATAAATTTTACTCGATACTTAAAATTTAAGAAATTAAGTTTTTTCAATAATGTTTGGGAGAATGAACCTAGTGCATTAAAGAAGAAACGAGGTTGGTTAATAATATTATATATTGTACTTAATTTGGTAATAACCACATTAATTTCAATATATCGAAGGTATTATTTTTAGTGTTCATATACTAATGGCGGGTTTTCAATTAATGTTCTTATGTTACCTCCAAGTAAGCGAATTTAATTTCGTTGAGCCCAAAAGCGGGTTCTGTTGCAAATTCCGGTCTGAACAACATTGAATTTGCCATTCAAAAATTCGAAAAATATTTGAAAACAGAGTCGTGCCGAAAGGCACGGCTCCTACTACCATAGGCCAATCAGGAAAAAATATCCCGGTGCGCTGCACCTTTTTGGTAGGCTCCTGCACATTTCTTGCTACCGATATTTCGCGGCGCTGCCGCTTTTATCCAGTCTCTGAAATTCAAGCCGCCCGCCGGGCATTTTATTAACCCCCGGCTTTAGCCTGGGGTTGGGAGAAAACAACATGCAAGGGGGCTTTTGCATTGCCAAAATTTACCTTTTAAAAATACTAACCAGCTTCATATTCTCAAAAAATTTCTATCTTGCAGCCTGAAACGCTCTTTGAAAAGCATGCTTAAGCCTGCTGTGTGCAGCCCGGCAACCCATGCGCGGGTTTACCGGCCACGAGCATTTAAGCCAGTTTGGGCTCATTAATATGAACGGCCGTGTGTTAGACCCCCTGGTTAGCCGTTTCCTTAGTCCCGACTTGTTTGTGCAAGCGCCCGGCAACCCCCTAAGCTACAACCGCTATGCCTACGTGTTTAACAATCCGCTGAGTTTTATTGATCCCAGCGGTTATACAAGTATTCAATTAACCGGTCCTGAAGCCCAGCAATATTGGTCATGGTATTTGGGGCAATATAATTCTGGGAAAACCCCAAATATTAATTCGGCTTTTGCTATGATGGAAGCTTTTGGTGGGTCTGGTTCTTCTTACGGCGGAACCACTGGCTTTTCACATAGCCTGTGGTGGTGGAACTCAAATTGGTCGTTTTGGAAAAATATAGCAGGAAATTTCAGAAGAAACTTTTTGGGGCAAACTTCCTGGGGTCATCACCTTGGTGATCGTGCTAAACGGAACCGAAGTTTCGGGCCAACAAATTTTGATTTCTATTCTCATTTTGGGGATATGGGAGAGCCAAATCCGGAAAGAGGAAATTGGTTGCCAGTTACCCAGCAGAAAGGTTTAAATGAAGGAGCTGGAGGCCCCCTAAATACAACTCGTTTTTTTTCAGAACTTAGAGATGCTTATAAATTTATGTGGAATATTAGTTTTGATAATAATGGCAATCCAAAAGTTGAGACTTCTGCTTGGCTTATCAAAAATGGAAATAGGCTTGGGGTTATTGTTCTGCCAAATAATAGAAATGGTTTACGATATTCATATAATGACTTTTTGGCTGTTAGAACCCGGAATGGGTTGCGACAAGTTAGATTTGAAGGTTTTGGTGGTGCTTGGTATGATATTTTAGGCCATATTCATACTCACCCTTCATTTGATAATGGAGTCATTGGAGTTTCTGAAGGAGACCGAGAAATGATTAGATATATTGGTCGTACTATTCAGATTTTGTGGAACAACCGTGTTTGGGAAATAAATAGAAATGGTAATGTACTTGATTTAGGAGGTTGGTAAAAAATGAAATTATGAAATTAAAGAATTTTAAAAAAAACGAAATAAAGGAAGAAATGGCTTTTGGTTATTCATTCAGTAATTTCCTCAAAAGAAATTGGTGTAAGTTTTTTCTAATAACGCTTTTGTTGCAATTCTCTTGTGTAATTAATAACTCTGACAAAATGTATGGAAAAGACATGAAATTTATTGAGATTAAAAATCAGGATTTAATTAAAAATATTGAGCATTTTTATAATGAAAATTTAAGCGATGCTGAATTTGAATTTGCGGTAATACTTGATTTGAGCGATTGGATTGATTCAAATCGCATGGAAATATATTACCAAATGAACTTAGCCGAATTGATGAACAGTTTGCCCAATTATTATTCAAGGTTGGATGGCAAAATTGTTTTTATAAAAGGTTATTCAAGTGAACATGACGTGGAAAAATCAAGTTCAACCGAAAGTTTGTTTAAAGAAGTCTTTGAACTGCAATTTGATTATTTTTCCTCTAATGGGGATTACCCACCACCTATTACCTATAGTAGCCCCCGATGGGTTTTTGTCGGCAGTGAATTAATGAGTAAAGATTTGCGATAATTTTTTATTTTGAAAGCTTGTTAAATTGATGTTGTTTTTATCCAGTCCCTTTTATTATCTAATTCAAAAGACTAAATATTCCATCATGTTAAAAAATTAGGGTCATTATTTTCATATCAACTCCGTTATGCGCGGCTCTACTTTGTGGCTAAGGCAAAGATTGGGGCGGGCCAATTCCGCTTTCAAAAAAAATTGAAAACCCACATTACCCCATTGCGCTGTGACGGAGGGCCTGCTGCTAAGGCCAGCCTTGCGCAGCGCCAGAAAAACACATATTCCATTTTCCCCAAGCTTCCGCATGGGGCTATTAACTGTTGACCCCTAACGGGGTAATTACGTGTTTGCGAAATAAATAAAAAGTTCGGACGCGGGGTGATCCGCTTTCGAAAAATTTGGCCGGCATTCAAGGAAGTTTGCGTGCGGGGGCCCTGGCAAAGCATCCCACGAGGCCGGAGCAGAAAGGCATCAAACAGGCCACCAGGATTGGTTCCGGCCGGCTTGGGATGCGCGAGGGCAAACTTCCGTAGTAATGACCCCAAATTTTTCGTAGGCGGTGGCCTTTTTTTGTTACTTTCTTTTGGGCAATCAAAAGAAAGTAAAAGCAAAAAAAATTAAAAACCCACATTACCCCCTTGCGCTGCGACGGAGCGCCTGCTGCTAAGGCCAGCCTGGCGCAGCGCCAGAACCATTGATGCTCCTTAACCCAGGGTTACGCTCGCTTCACTCGCTCACCCTGGGCTATTCACATTTTACCCTTTCAGGGTAATGACCTGTTTGCGAAGGTTCGCAGAAAGTTCGTTGTTTTTGCCTTTCCTTAAACTCTGATAATCGAGCTGCGCAGTGAACCAATTTAGTAGCCCCGGGCTTTAGCCTGGGGGCAGGAAAACACCACTCTTGAAAAATCAAGCCAGATTTTTCAATATCTCTTGCAATTTTCGGCTTGATTTTTTTGATTGCCCAATTACGGTCAACGTTATTTAGGCATTGACTAACTTCGAACCCCTAACCCCTAACCCCTAACCCCTAACCCCTGATCCTAATCCTTATTTAATCTAATTATAAATAGCGCCAAAACCTGCATTTTGGGTGGCTTTGAAAGATAACAGGCGGCATTTTCCACTATTTTTGTCTTTTCCGCGAAAGCGGCAATACCCAAAAACGGCCAAATACCAAAATAGAATATTAATAAATTGAAGGAGAGTGTGTTATGGAAACAAAGAGCATTAAAGGAACGCAAACCGAGAAGAATTTGCTGAAATCGTTTGCTGGCGAGTCGCAGGCGGCACGCCGCTACGAAATGTACGCCAAGGTGGCCAAGCAGGAAGGCTATGAGCAGATTGCCGGCTTTTTCCAGGAGACGGCCGACCAGGAGCGCCAGCACGCTAAAATGTTTTACAGCTACCTCGAAGGCGGCATGGTAGAGATTACCGCCAGCTACCCGGCCGGCACGGTTTCGACCACCGATGAAAACCTGCTGCACGCCGCCGAAGGCGAAAACGAGGAATGGACCAAGCTATACCCCGAGTTTGCCCGTATTGCCGAGGAAGAAGGCTTCAAGCGCATTGCCACCACCTTTAAGCTGATTGCTGCGGCCGAGAAAAACCACGAGGAGCGCTACCTTAAGCTGCTGGCCCGTGTGAAGGACGGCACCGTGTTTCAGCGCCCGGAAAAAACTAAGTGGTACTGCCGCAAGTGCGGTTACATTTACGAGGGCGAAAAGGCGCTTAAAAACTGCCCCACCTGCCAGCACCCGCAGGCGTATTTTGAAGAGTGGGCGGAGAACTACTAGGCAGAGAGCAGAGGGCATGGAGCACAGAGCACAGAGCATAGAGTATAGAGCAGAGTGCATAGGGCTCAGAGCCTTGGGTTTTTATTTATGAACGCAGATAACGCTGTTTGAACGGATTACCACAGATTAATAATTTGTGGTAATCCGTTTTTCGTCCAGCGAAGCGGACCGCCTTAAAGTAGCCCCGGGTCGCCCGGCGAAGCAAAGCACCCGGGGCTTAAGGTCAGAATATCTCCGGGTACTTCTCCGGGTTGTATTCGTTCATCATATTGTAGATTTTTTCGAATACATCCTCGGCATTGGGGTTTGAGAAGTAGTCGCCATCGGTGCTGTAGGCAGCGCGGTGCTCGCGGGCGGTGATGGTGCCGGGCTCGGCATCGAGATAAAGGTAGCCGCCCTGCTCTTCGAGCACTTTCTGCATCATATAGGCCGTGGCGCCTCCGGGCACATCCTCATCAAAAAACACGATCTTGTTGGTCTTTTTCAGCGACTCCACAATGGTGTGGTGAATGTCGAAGGGGATGAGCGATTGTACATCGATCAGTTCCACTGAAACATCATAATCCTTCAGTTGCTCTATGGCATCCTGGGCTATTCTTACGCATGAGCCATAGGTTACCAGGGTTACATCGGTGCCTTCGTTCAGGATTTCGGGTTTTCCCAGTGGCAGGGTGAACTCACCAATGTTTGAAGGCATTTTTTCCTTGAGGCGGTATCCGTTAAGGGGTTCTATCACAATGGCGGGGTCGTCGCACTGCATCAGGGTGTTGTAGAAGCCTGCGGCGCGGGTCATGTTGCGCGGTACCAGCACGTGTATGCCGCGTACCGAGTTGAGCACCATACCCATGGGGCTGCCTGAGTGCCAGATGCCTTCGAGGCGGTGGCCGCGGGTACTGACAATCAGAGGTGCCTTTTGTCCGCCCACGGTGCGGTAGCGCAGGGTGGCTAAATCGTCGCTGAGCACCTGCAGGCCATAGAGCAGGTAGTCGAAATATTGTATCTCGGCAATGGGTCTCAGCCCGCGCATGGCCATGCCAAGCCCTTGGCCAATAATGGTGGCCTCGCGTATGCCCGTGTCGGCAATGCGCAGTTCGCCATATTTCTTCTGCAGGCCTTCAAGGGTTTGGTTCACGCCCCCGATATTGCCCACGTCTTCACCAAAGATGAGCGATTCGGGGTATTTGTTGAAGATAAAATCATAGTTGTTTACCAGGATCTCGCGGCCGTTCACCATGGGGGCGTCATCGGCATACTTGGGCAGCACCTCCTTCAATTTCATGGGCGAAAGCGCTGACTCGCTGTAAAGGTGCGAACTGTAACGAATGGCATTGTCGGCCAGGGCTTCATCAAGCCAGTTCATCACCTTCAGCTTCAGCGATTCCTCACTTGCGCAACTGTGGCAAATCAGTCGCAGAATCTTTTTGGCCGCAGAAATGATGTCCCTGCGGATGGGTTCGCCAATGCGGCCCAGTTCCTTGATCAGGGTGTCGATCTTTTCAGATTTGCGGCAGTTGCAGTTTTCGATGTTCACCAGTTCGATGAAATCCTTTCGCATCTGTAAAATGGGCTTCTGGAAGTTGTCCCAGGCATTTTTGCGGGCTTCCTTCACCCTGGCTGCAGCATTTTTTTCTATTTCGTCGAGCTGCTCTTCGGTAGCAATGCCTTTTTCGATGATCCACAGGCGCATCTGGAGGATGCAGTCGTATTCCTTTTCCCACTCGAGGCGCTCCTTGCTTTTGTAGCGCTCGTGCGAGCCCGAGGTGGAGTGCCCTTGTGGCTGGGTTGCTTCAGTAATATGGAAAAGCACGGGCACATGTTCCTTGCGGGAAAGGGCAACCCCTTCTTCGTAAACTTTTATCAGGCCTTCGTAATTCCATGCTTTTTCGCGGAAAATGTAAAGGCCTCTTTCGCCCTTCTTTTTTATTTCCATGCCGCTTAGTGCTTCCGAAATGCTGCTTTTTGCGGTTTGAAACTCCTTAGGCACGCTGATGCCGTAGCCATCGTCCCATACCGACATGGCCATGGGCACTTGCAGCACTGCGGCGGCGTTCATGGTTTCCCAGAAATGTCCTTCGCTGGTACTGGCATCGCCAATGGTACCAAAAGCCACCTCGTTGCCTTTGTGGCTGAATTGTTTGAAGTCTTTCAGGTCTTTTTCCTCACGAAAAATCTTTGATGCCATTGCCAGCCCGAGCAGGCGGGGCATTTGTCCGGCGGTAGGGGAGATGTCGGCCGAGGAGTTTTTCTGTTTGGTCAGGTCTTTCCAGTTGCCTTCAGCATCGAGGCTGCGGCTGGCGAAGTGGTTGTTCATCATACGCCCGCCATTGTCGGGGTTGAAGGCCAGGTCGGTGTCGCCATAAAGCTGGCTGAAAAAACTTTCGAGGGTCATCATGCCGGTGGCCAGCATAAAGGTCTGATCGCGGTAATAGCCCGAACGCCAGTCGCCATCCTTAAAGGCCCTGGCCATGGCCAGCTGGGGCACTTCCTTACCATCGCCAAAAATGCCAAACTTGGCCTTGCCGGTAAGCACCTCACGACGCCCCAGCAGGCTGGCTTGCCGGCTCTCGTTGGCAATGCGGTAATCATTCAACACATCCTTAATGTAATCCTGCGAAAGTTCTTTCTTTTTTGTAGCCATAATGGTTGAATAACAAAGTGGAGATAGTTTTGTTTGTGCCATAAAAGGAGTGTAGCCCTGGCAAGGGCTACACAAAGTTAATAAAATGAATTAGATTTAATTTTGCCTTTTACAGGATAGGCGGTATTATCAGGCCGCTTTAAATATGCTGATAGGCAGCAGGGCACGGCTCAGCATGGTGGCATCGCCGGGCATGCAATGGTTCAGGGTGAGCATCCCGGCCGGTTTTTCGGGCTCCTTTCCTGATACTTCGTGCCGCATAAACCAGCGCACGTCCAGGGCTTTTCGCAGACCGTCGGTAACTTCCACCGGGAGGTTTTCAGGAATATAGATTTCAATGAAAACCTTCTGTGCCCGCCAGCCATCCGATTTCTCGAAGCTGAAGAAAGGATCGAAAACCACCGTGTTGCCGCTCTGATAGAATCCGTAAGTAATGCTTGAGGCATTATCCATGGCCACAAGTGGGCTGATTCCTCGTGATTCTTTGGTTATGATCACTTTAATTTCATCCGAGCTGGTTGAACGCACCCTTAGGCGCGGAATGCCATTGCGATGTCCGGTTTCGGTGAGCCAGAGCAAATCCCAGCGACCAGCCTTCACTTCGCTGCCCGGGCTGATGCCCAGCTCGCGTATCTTCTGCTCATCCACGTCGAGAATTAGCCGGCCTGCTTCCGGGCGTTCAATTACGATTTCTTCGGTAAAGGAGCGTTGGCTCGAGAAGTTGCGGGCTCCGCTCAGCAACACAAAAAGGCAAATGCCCAAACCGGCCACCCACAACATAAAAGTTACAAAACCAAAATACGGGATTTTTGCTTCAAAGCCAAAGATCAGCCTGGCCCCGGCATACACCATAGCCAGTAACGGAATGCCCAGCGTAAGGGTTACCCCGATTATGGCCAGGGTAATAAAAGTCTGGTTGTTGAAAAATATTTCGGCGAAAGCCGGAAAAGAGAAAAGCTGCACGCCAAAGTCGGAGTCGATCAGCACCGGGCCGCCCAGCAAGGCCGAGGCGAAGCCTACCAGTAGAAATACGCCCAGAAACATAAGGAATAAGCCCACCATCACGGCCACTACCTTGGCGAATACCCTGAAAAAGTTGCCCGCAAACCTTGCAAAATTTCCTGGAGAGCCGTC
The DNA here is from genome assembly GCA_019429365.1 of Bacteroidales bacterium. GTDB lineage: Bacteria > Bacteroidota > Bacteroidia > Bacteroidales > UBA7960 > UBA7960. Next base: position 89,960 of record JAHYJD010000001.1, read on the forward strand.
TGAAGACGTTCTTTCACTTTTTTTTTTAAATGATTCTTTTGCTTCTTCCGAAAAATCCTCCAGGTTTTTCTTTACATCGCCAAGCTCTTCCTTTATGGTCCTTTCGATGTTCGAGATGTTCACCTTTTCGCCGCGCATCTCCAGCTTTTCGGCGGTGGTGCGAGCCCTGGGCACCACTATCCAGAGGATCAGGTAAAGCATGGGCCCGAAGCCATATACAAAGGTAAACAGCACAAAGGCCACGCGCACCCAGGTGGGATCGAGCTGAAAATAGGCGCCCAAACCACCAGCCACACCGCCCAGAATGGCGTTGTCGGGGTCGCGATACAGGCGGCGCGAGGTTTTCTCGGTGCGGATCCTTTTTCCTGAGGCGGGCTGTGCCGGCTCTTCCTCGCCCCCGATTTGGTCGGGCTCGCCAAGCTGGCTGATCACCTCTTGCACGTCCTTCAGGCTTACCACCTGCTTGCTGTCACTTATCTTTTCCTGCAGGGTTTCGGCTATGCGGCTTTCAATATCTGACATGATTTCGTCGCACCCATCGTCGGGGGTGAAATGGCGGCGCACACTGGCCAGGTAATGACTGAGTTTTTCATAAGCGTCCTCATCAATGTGGAAAACTATGCCGCTTATGTTAACTGTCAGGGTCTTTTTCATGGTTGCAATTATTTTATGGTTGGCAAAGTGGTTAACAAATTTAATGCGTAAAAATTAAAACAACTTAGTTGGTTAAATTTTAGGGCGAAGTGGCTTTTCCTACTGCTTCCACCAGTTCATCCCAGGTAATGCGGAGCTCTTCAAGGAATTTTTCGCCCAGGGGCGTCGCCTTGAAATATTTTCTGGGAGGCCCTCCAGTCGATTCTTCCCAGCGGTAGGAGAGGAGACCATCATTTTTCAGGCGGGTTAACAAAGGGTAAATGGTACCCTCTACCACCAGCAGTTTCGATTCTTTCATGGCCTGGATCAAATCCGAGGCATAGGCTTCTTTGTTCGACAGCAGCGAAAGGATACAAAATTCCAGTACTCCTTTTCGCATTTGGGCTTTTGTGTTTTCAAGGTTCATGGCGCTTGGTGTATTTGTAAGGACAAAATTATAACAAATTTTAGTACTATGCAATACAAAGTACCATATTTTTTTAAATTATTTCTTAAAATACTGGATTACAGCTTTATAGGAGTGCAACTTTTTTCCAACAAAAGCACTAAGCCACAAAATTTCACGGAAAATCCCGGTTATTAATCAATTTCTGTTCCCTTGTTCATTTTGTTTCATAGCTGCCGGCTGACAGCCAAAATGGCAGTTTGTAGTGATTGGCACAGGCTTTGAAAAGGGCTGCAGCAAAACATTAATAATACTGTATTATGCAAAAAGGTAAGATAAAAGTTCAGACTGAGAACATTTTCCCTATCATCAAGAAATTCCTTTATTCAGACCATGAGATATTCCTCAGGGAGTTGGTTTCCAACGCCGTTGATGCCACTCAAAAGCTCAAAACCCTGTCTTCTATGGGCGAGTTTAAAGGCGAAATGGGCGATACCCGCATTGAGGTAAAAGTCGACCCCAAGGCAAAAACGCTTACTGTTAGCGACAAGGGTATTGGTATGACCGCTGATGAGGTAAAAAAATACATCAACCAGATTGCCTTCAGCAGCGCCGAAGAGTGGGTTGAAAAATACAAGCAGCAGGAGGGTAATGGTGCCATTATCGGTCATTTTGGCCTGGGTTTTTATTCTTCGTTTATGGTGGCCAAAAAAGTAGAGATATTTTCCCGTTCTTACAAGGAAAAGGCCACAGCCGTTAGGTGGGAGTGCGACGGCAACCCCGAATTTATCCTCGAAGACACCGAGAAGCAGGGCAGGGGTACCGACATTGTGCTGCATATAGCCGATGATTCGGAAGAGTTTCTGGAAGAAAGCCGCATACTAGGGCTACTGAAGAAATACTGCAAGTTTTTGCCAGTTGAAATTGTTTTTGGCACCGAAAAAACAACTCGCAAAGAAACAGATGACAAGGGCGAAGAAAAGGATGTGACGGTGGAAGAGCCCCGTATTATCAATAATCCCAAGCCTGCCTGGACGCAAAAGCCTGCCGACCTTAAAGCCGAAGATTATAAGAAATTTTACCGCGAGCTCTATCCCATGAGTTTCGACGAGCCGCTTTTTAATATTCACCTCAATGTGGATTATCCCTTTAACCTTACGGGAATCCTTTATTTTCCCAAGGTCAAGCAAAACTTCGAGGTGCAGCGCGACAAGATTCAGCTCTACAGCAACCAGGTGTTCGTAACCGATTCGGTCGAAGGCATTGTGCCCGACTTTCTTACCTTGCTGCACGGGGTGCTCGATTCGCCCGACATTCCGCTCAACGTGTCGCGCAGCTTTTTGCAGAGCGACAGCAACGTGAAGAAAATCAGCAGCCATATTTCGAAAAAAGTGGCCGATAAGCTGGAGGAACTTTTCAAAAACAACCGTGCCGATTTCGAAGCCAAGTGGGACGATATCAAGATTTTTATTGAGTACGGTATGATATCGGAAGATAAGTTCAGGGAACGCGCCAAGAAGTTCTGCCTGCTTAAAAATGTGGACAACAAGTATTTCACTTTCGAGGAATATACGAACCATATCAAGACAACCCAGACCGATAAGGACAAAAAAGTGGTGCACCTTTATACCAATAATCCCGAAGATCAGCACAGCTTTGTCGACCTGGCCAAGGAAAGAGGCTATGATGTGCTGCTTTTCGACACGCCCATCGACAGCCATTTTGTGAATTTGCTGGAGAGTGAGCAGGAAAATGCAACCTTTGTCCGCGTAGATTCTGATGTCATCGACAAGCTTATCCGCAAGGAAGAAGAAATGCTTTCCAAACTTTCGAAGGAAGAGAAGGACAAGCTGATGCCCCTGATCGAAAAGCAGATCGATGGCGAAAGTTTCAACGTAATCTTCGAAAACCTGAGCGAAACCGAGCCGCCCATGCTCATTACCCAGCCCGAATTTATGCGCCGTATGAAAGATATGTCGAAGCTGGGGGGCATGAACTACATGGGCAATCTTCCCGACAGTTACATGCTGGTGGTAAACAGCAACCACCCATTTATTTATAAAGTTTCGGAAGAAAAGGACGAAGCCACGCGCGACAAACTCATCAGGCAGGCCATCGACCTGGCCTTGCTTTCGCGAAACCTGCTCAAGGGCGAAAAGCTCACCGAGTTCATTAAGCGTAGCGTGGAGTTGATCTGATTTTAAGAAATACCGGTTCTGAGGGCCGGTATTTTTTTAAATATTTAACACCGCAATGAAATAAAGCGTTTATATTCAAATTAACTTTGTGCATCAACCATTAAAACCCAAATAAATGGAAAAGCCAAAAATTTCAAAAGGACTGATTATCATTGGTGTCATTTTAATCATAGCGCTGGCACTTTATGGAAGCATCCGTGGTGCTTATAATAATATGGTGCAATTGGATGAGGATGTTACTCAACAATGGGCGCAGGTGGAAAACGTATATCAGCGCCGGGCCGACCTGATTCCCAACCTGGTAAATGTGGTGAAAGGCTATGCCGCCCATGAAAGGGAAACGCTGGAAGGCGTGATTGAAGCCCGTTCCAAAGCAACTTCAGTAACCATCGATCCGCAAAACATCACACCCGAGCAGCTGGCCCAGTTTCAGCAGGCACAGGAAGGTCTGTCGTCGGCTCTGAGTCGATTGATGGTGGTGGTAGAAAGGTATCCCGACCTGAAAGCCAACCAGAACTTCCTTGAGCTGCAAGCCCAGCTCGAAGGCACTGAAAATCGCATTGCCAATGAGAGGCGCAAATACGCCGAGGTGGTGAGGGATTACAACACCAACATACGGCAGTTTCCGCGCAATATTTATGCAAACATTTTCGGCTTCGACCGCAAAGCCCAGTTTGAAGCCATGGAAGGAGCGCAAACTGCACCCGTTATTGAATTTTAGCTATGGGCAACACTGCGCGTAACTTCTTTACCAGGGAGGAAGAGAAAGCCGTCATGATGGCCATTGCAAGGGCTGAGCTCGACACCTCGGGCGAGATTCGTGTGCACATCGACAACGAGTGCAAGGGCGAGGTGCTCGACCGGGCGGCCAGCGTTTTCGAAAAGTTGGGCATGGTCAACACCCGCGAGCGCAATGGGGTACTATTTTACCTGGCCGTAAAGCCCCATAAATTTGCCATTATTGGCGATGCCGGCATTAACACCAAAGTGCCTGCTGATTTTTGGGATGGCATTAAAATGCACATGCTCAATCGCTTTAGCAAAGGAGCTGTGGCCCAAGGGTTGATGGAAGGTATTGAAATGGCTGGCAAGGAGCTTAAAGCCCATTTCCCCTGGCAAAAAAACGATGAAAACGAGCTTCCCAATGACATCTCATTCGGACAATAATTTTTTGATATGAACAGCAAGTTGGTTTTCAAAAATACCATTATCACTTTAATGCTGTGGGCGTTGTTGCCCTTCGGACTGCTTTCCGCCATACCACCGCCTCCCGATCCGCCCAGCCTGGTGACCGATTATGCGGGTTTGCTATCGGGCGGGCAGCGCATGTCGCTCGAAATGAAACTGGCCGAATACGATGCAGTGTACTCCACCCAGATTGCCATAGTTACCATCAAAGACCTTGGCGGGATGGAGCCTGCCGATTTTGCCGACCGATTGGGTGAAGCCTGGGGGGTGGGACGCGCAGGAAAAGAAAACGGGGTGCTGATTCTCGTAAACCCCGGTGAAGGCGGGCAAAAGGGCAAGGTGCATATTGCCATTGGCTATGGCCTGGAGGGGGTTATTCCTGACATTACGGCCAAGCGCATAGTCGATCGCGAGATCTTGCCAAACTTCCGCGAAGGCCGTTTTTTTGAGGGCCTCGACCAGGCCACCAGTGTGCTGATGCAGCTTGCCGCTGGAGAGTTTCCTGCCGAAGAATACAACCAGGGCGAAGAACCTTCGGTGCTGGCTGCTTTCTTTACAGTGCTTTTTATTTTTCTAATCATCTTTTTGCTTTCGCGAAAGCGCAATGCCCATTACAGCCCGGGCAAAGAGATTCCTTTCTGGACCTGGCTGTGGCTCATGAGCAGTGCCAGCAAAGGCAGCAAGGGTTCATGGGGCGATTTCAGCAGCGGCCGCGGGAGTTTCGGCAGCGGCAGTTTTGGAGGCGGCAGCTTTGGACGTGGTAGTGGTTTTGGAGGCTTTGGTGGCGGCCGGTTTGGCGGAGGCGGCGCAGGCGGGTCCTGGTAATACGGATTGACAGCCAAACATTTGTTAACGCTGACTTTCAATACTTTTTCTCATCCAATTTTTGCATACAGGTTGAGAAATTTGTCGAACTAATCAAAGTATTTGTATTTTTGCTTCAAATCATATACATATGTTTGAAGCACTTCAAAACATGGATGCCACCCATCTCAACTTCACAGAGGGTGGCCTTTTTATTCTCAACATTACCATTGCCATCATTATGTTTGGCGTGGCCCTTGAGATAAAAGTCAGTCATTTTATCGACCTGATAAAGCGCCCCAAACCCATACTTGTGGGGGTGGTTTCTCAGTTTATCCTGTTACCGCTGGCCACATTTTTACTCATAATGGCCTTCTGGAAAAACTTTACTGTGGGCGTGGCTATGGGTATGATCCTGGTGGCCGCATGTCCCGGCGGAAATGTTTCAAATTTTATATCTACACTGGCCAAGGGCAACCCGGCCCTGTCGGTAAGTCTTACGGCCATTGCCACCATTTCGGCCATCGTAATGACTCCGCTAAACTTTTACGTTTGGGGCAGCCTCTACAGCAAGCTGGGGCCCTGGGCAAACAACCCCTTGCTGCAGCAATTGACCATAAATCCGGTGGAAATGTTCAAGATTGTTTTTATTCTGCTGGGCGTGCCCATTGTCATTGGCATGCTTACCAATCATTTTCTTCCCAGGTTTACTGAATTTGCAAAAAAGCCCATCCGAATCTTTTCGGTCATCTTCTTTATTGGCATGCTGGCTATTTTGTTTGCCAACAATTACGACCATTTTATCAGGCATATCGCCTGGATATTGCTTATCGTTTTACTTCACAATGGCCTTGCCATTTCCACGGGCTTTGGCTTTGCCTCTTTGCTAAAACTCAATTCGCAAAACCGCCGAACGATTGCCATAGAAACGGGCATTCAAAACAGCGCCCTCGCGTTGGTGCTGATTTTTAATCCGTCCATTTTTCCCCAGGGTCTTGCTTTGGGTGGCATGGCCATCCTAACTGCCTGGTGGGGTATTTGGCATATACTGGCCGGATTGAGCATCGCAACTATTTGGAGAAATAAACCATACCGTTACTTATGAACCTGAAAAAGAAAAGGCACTTGTTCCGGAATTCCGCGAAGTGGTGGTTGGTTGCGCAATACGTATTTTTCCTGATGCGATTGTTTTACCGCAAAATCGTGGTGGAGGGCAAGGAAAACATTCCCACCGAGGGCCCCATTATTTTTGCTCCCAACCATCAAAATGCCTTAATGGATCCGCTGGCCATCCATTATGGGGCCGGATTGCAGACCATTTTCCTGGCAAGGGCGGATATTTTCAAGATACCTGTCTTGCGCAACCTTTTTTATTGGCTTAAGATCATCCCGGTTTACCGCATTCGCGATGGAAAAGAGAACCTTAGCAATAACGATGCTTCATTTAATATAGCCGTTGAGGTGCTCGAAAAAGGTCGGTCGGTGGGTATCTTCCCCGAAGCAGCCCACTCGAGCCAGCGTCGCCTTTTGCCTATGCGCAAGGGGGTACCCCGCATGGCTTTCCTTGCCGAGGAAAATAATGACTTTAAACTGGGCGTGCAGGTGATGCCGGCCGGCATATATTTCAGCGATTATGAAAATATGCGCAGCATACTGCACATACGTTTTGGCAAACCTATTATGGTGAGGGATTTTGAAGGTCCTTATCGGGATAATCCACAGAAGGCCATGCTGTTGTTGCGCGATGCCATTGGAGAACAACTCAAGGACCTTTCGCTCGATATTCGCAGCCAGGAATATTACGATGCCTTTTACTGTGCTGCCGAAATATTTGCCGAACCCTTGCTGGCTGCCCGGGGTGAGAAAAGAATCAATCAGCAAAAGAAATTTGGCATTCAGAAGGAAATGATCAGGGCACTGGAGGACGTTCTCGAAAATAATCCGGAGGAGATGGCCGGATTTCGCTCGAAAATGATGCACCTGCTCGAGCTTTTGAAAAAGTCGGGTTTGAAATGGGAATTCTTCCGCTTTCCAGCGAAAAAAATTCTCAGCGTATTTGGATCCCTGGTTTTCCTTTTCCTCACATTTCCGGTTTTCCTTTACGGGATTGTAAACAACATGCTTTTCTACGGAAGTGTGCTACCCATTTTGAAGAAGATCAAAGACCGGCAGTTTCACAGTTCGGTAAAATTTGTTTGGGGTCTGGCCATTAGTCCGCTGATTTACCTGTTTCAAACGGCGGTAGTGTATACCATTTGGGGCAGTTGGTTTTGGAGCCTTATTTACCTGGTATCCCTGCCGGTGACGGGCTTCGCCGCAAGGACATACGTAGGGAAGTTTCGCAAAACATGGCAGAATGTGAGGCTGTGGCAACTTCGCAATTTCAGGCAGATAGAGTACAAAAAGATCAGCCTGGTGTATGAACAAATACTTGCTGATCTGAGGGGTCTTTTGCAAAGGAATTAAATTCCTGACAAACCTTAATTATAATGCTTCTAAATAAGGGTGGACAGGCCTTTTAAATGCAATTCAAATAAAGGTTTTATTAAATTTGGAAATTGTCTGCCAGGGTTACCTTTGCTTTTATAGCATATCTTTGGAGTTTTTTTAAACACTTGAAAGTGAGACAATTTCTGAAAACAATAGCCGGAATTTTCAGTTCTGGATTTGAGCTAATCCGCTCATCTCGCTTGGCAAAAATCCTTTTGCTTATCGTCTTTATCAAATTCATGATCTTTTATGGCTTTCTGAAGGGCTTCCTTTATCCGAAGTACCTTAAGCCCCATTACGAAAACGATGCACATCGCACCGAACAGGTTCTGCATGATTTAACCACACCACATAAAATCGTTACTGATGATTGAAAACATTGACCTTGCCCTGGTGAACTGGTCGCGGGGGCAGTTTGCCCTGGTGGCATTGTATCACTGGCTTTTCATTCCGCTCACCCTGGGTATGACATATATTATTGCGTTTACGCAAACCATTTATGTCAGGACCGGGGATAAGGAGTGGGAGCGTATTGCAAAATTCTGGGCCAAGCTTTTTGGTATCAACTTCGCCATAGGGGTTGGCACGGGCATTATCCTGGGGCTGGAGTTTGGTACCAACTGGGCTAATTATTCCTGGATATCGGGCGATATTTTCGGTGCCCCGCTTGCAGCCGAGGGCATTATGGCTTTCTTTCTGGAGTCGACCTTTATTGCCGTGATGTTTTTTGGCTGGGGTAAGGTGAGCAAAAAATTTCACCTGGTTTCCATTTACCTGGTGGCCTTCGGAGCCAGCCTTTCTGCTCTTTGGATTTTGGTGGCCAACGCATGGATGAACTACCCCGTAGGCATGGTGTTCAACCCCGATACGGCACGCCATGAGATGGTCGATTTCTGGGCGGTGCTTTTTTCGCCCTATGCCATCAATAAGTTTCTGCATACCATTACCTCGGGCTTTGTGATTTCTTCGTTCTTTATTGTGGCCGTAAGTGGCTGGTACCTGCTCAAGGGGCGCAACATTTTGCTGGCCAAGCGCAGCATTGTCATTGCTGCTTCCTTCGGGCTGCTTTCAAGCGTTTTCCTCGCCACCACTGGTGATGGATCGGCCTACTGGGTGGCCCAGAAACAGCCTGCCAAACTGGCAGCCATGGAAGGGCTCTACGAAGGCCAGGAGGGCGCCGGGCTGGTGGCCATCGGGATGTTGCGCCCAGGCAAGCAGATCGGCGACGGTGAAAAAGCTTTTGTTTTTAAAATTGAAATACCAAAACTACTCTCTGTGCTGGGATACCGCAATGCCAATGCCTTTGTTCCAGGGGCCGAGGACCTGGTGCTGGGTAATGCCGGACAGGATATCATGTCGGCCGATGAAAAAATTTCACGGGGAAAGGTGGCCCTGAACGCCCTGGCCGAATATAAGGAAGCCGTTGCCCTGGACGATATGCAGAGCGCCTCGGCTGCACAAGCAAGGTTTGAAGAAAATTACTACTATATGGGCTACGGACACCTGTTCGACCCCAACGGCATCATACCCAATGTACCTTTTATCTTTTACAGCTTCCGGATCATGGTGATGCTGGGTTTTGCCTTTATCGCCCTTTTTCTGCTTATTCTCTACCTGGCCGTTACCGATAAACTGCAGGAAAACCGCTGGCTGCTGCGCACAAGCATCCTGGCTTTTCCATTGGCTTTTCTTGCTTCCATGGCAGGCTGGATTGTGGCCGAGGTAGGACGTCAGCCCTGGACCATTCAGGGGCTGCTGCCCACCATGGTCTCCACATCAAATATTAATGCAAACGCGGTAATTCTTACCTTCTGGATGTTTGCGGCCTTGCTCACCGTGCTGGTACTGGCCGAATTTAAAATTATGACCACAACCATTAAACGCGGACCCGATAACGCAAAGAAAGGAGGCGAAAATGTTTGAGTCACTGACCCATTTACAACTGCAACATTACTGGTGGTTCATCATGTCGGTGGTGGCCTCCACCCTGGTTTTCCTGCTGTTTGTTCAGGGCGGGCAAACCCTCATCGGCACCCTTGGCAAAAACGAAGATGAACGCACCATGGTCATTAACTCCATCGGCCGCAAGTGGGAGTTTACCTTCACCACCCTGGTGATGTTTGCCGCGGGCATGTTCGCCTCTTTTCCGCTGTTTTATTCCACGTCTTTTGGCGGCGCCTATTATGCCTGGAAAATCTTCCTGGTGTGCTTTGTGCTGCAAGCCATTTCGTTTGAGTTCAGACGCAAGCAAGGCAATATGCTGGGGCAGAAAACATACGAAGCCTTTCTTTATATCAATGGTTTCCTGGGGGTTTTTCTGCTTGGGGCGGTCGTTGCCACCTTTTTCACTGGCAGCGAATTTTACCGCAGCGAGTACAATCTTTCTTACTGGCAAACCACCCTTTACGGGATAGAGATCCTTTTCAACCCCCTGAACCTGGCGCTGGGCATCGCCCTGTTATTCCTGGCAAGGACTCTTGGTGCCCTCTATATCCTTAACAATGTCGACCATGAAGTTATTGAGCAGCGGGCCCGCCGCCAGGTTGGCCTCAATGCCGTGGTGTTCCTGGTTTTCTTTCTTTATTTTGTAATAAGGATCTTGCTTAAAGATGGCTATGCCTACCATCCAGAAACCTTCGAAGTGTATATGGAGCCTTACAAGTACCTGAATAATTACCTTCAAATGCCGGCAGCCCTGATCCTCTTTCTGGCGGGCGTGGTACTGGTACTATATGGTATTGGCATTACCTGGTTTAAGGAAAGCCGCAAAGGCATCTGGTTTTCTGGTCCCGGGACTTTTCTGACGGTATTGTCGCTGTTTTTTGTGTTGGGCTACAATAATACCTGCTTCTACCCCTCGAGCTACGATTTGCAAAGTTCGCTTACCATACAAAATGCCTCTTCCAGTCATTATACCCTCACGGCTATGACCTACATTTCGTTGTTTGTACCGGTGGTGGCTGCTTACATTTTTTTCACCTGGAGGGCTATCGACAAGCACAAGATCAACGATGAGGATATGAAAAGCGGTGATCATCACATTTATTAAAGAAAGGAACCACATGGAACTTTTATCATCAATAATATGGTTACTCACCTGGCCTTTGCTTATTTATGCCGGCTACCGGCTGAGCGTATACATGGTCAGGGTTTTCGAAAGAAACATTCCTGAAGATCAGCGCACTTGCAAAACACGCTGATGCCCCCCAGGTGAAAGTTGTATAAAGCCCGGTTTTTGCCGGGCTTTTTGTTTGGCCATGTTTTTTTATTTGATAAAAAGCTGTCCATCAGCAGGGATAAGATTTTTTTCTGGGCGGTCATTGAATTTTATTAAAAAAGACTTTAATTCTGAAAAAAACTTCGTATCTTTGCGGTCCGCAATTGATAAAAACGGATTTCAATCCGAAAACGTTCTGAAAACAAGCGGAAAATGGCAAGTGTGAAATCACTGATAATCAGCAAGTAAATGATTTTTTACATTTTTTTTGAAAAAATGTCTTGCTGATAAAAAATGTTTTTTTACCTTTGCACTCCCCAAACGATGGGGCGATCACTTGAAGGAAGTGATAACGATCTTTGAAGAAATTGGGAAAGCCAAATAAGTAGCGCAAAAAACAATACCCGTTGATTGACTTTCGAGTTAATTATACGAACCAAAGAAGAATAAGAGTCAGGACAGTAGATTTGAATATTGTCTAGAGAGATTTAGAAACAATGGAGAGTTTGATCCTGGCTCAGGATGAACGCTAGCGGCAGGCTTAATACATGCAAGTC